>JANNGC010000382.1:0-2860 GCA_031380445.1 Pedosphaera sp. | reverse complement strand
CGCCTTCGCGCAGTTGCCCGATGCCGCGTCGCTCGACCGCAGCGAAGCCGTGCTGCGCAGGATGACGGAACTCGGTCTGAAAAATCCCGGCGTGGAGAGCGCGGTGGCCTTTCCCGGCCTGAGCATCAGCGGCTTCAGCGTCGCGCCGAACGCGGGCATTGTGTTCTTCTGCTTGAAGCCCTTTGAACAGCGCACCACGCCGGAACTCAGCGGCCAGGCCATCGCGAATGATTTGAACGGCAAGTTCTCCGTCATCGAAGAAGCCTTCGTGCTGGCCGTGATGCCGCCGCCGGTCAATGGCCTCGGGCAGATTGGCGGCTTCAAAATGTTCGTCGAGGATCGCGCGGGGCAGGGCTACGACGCGCTCTATCAGAACTTGCAGGCCGTGATTGGCCAGACCTACGGGAACTCGAACCTGGCCGGGACGTTCTCCACGTTCACGGTCAATGTGCCACAGCTCGACGCGGAAGTGGATCGCGTGAAGGCCAAGGCGCAGGGCGTGCCGTTGCAAAATGTTTTCGAGACCATGCAAATCTATCTCGGCTCGCTCTACGTGAACGACTTCAACCTGTTTGGCCGCACTTACCAGGTCGTGGCGCAGGCCGACTCACCGTTCCGCGACGGCGCGGATGACATCACGCGTTTCAAGACGCGCAACGCGCAGGGCCAGATGGTGCCGCTCGGCGCGCTCGTGAAGGTGAAGGAAAGCTACGGCCCGGATCGCGCGCAGCGTTACAACGGCTATCCGGCGGCCGAGATCAACGCGAACGCCGCGCCCGGCGTCAGCTCCGGGCAGGGCGAGGCCGCGCTCGAACAGCTCGCGAAGACACTGCCGAAGGGGTTCACCTATGAATGGACCGACCTGACCTATCAACGGATTCTCGCGGGCAACTCGGCAGTTTACGTTTATCCGCTCTGCATCCTGCTCGTGTTCCTCGTGCTCGCGGCGCAGTACGAAAGTTTCCGATTGCCGCTGGCGATCATCCTTGTGGTGCCCCTCTGTTTGCTCTTCGCGCTCGGCGGTGTCTGGCTCACGCGCGGCGACAACAACATTTTCACGCAGATTGGTCTAATCGTGCTCGTCGGACTCGCGTGCAAGAATGCGATTCTCATCGTCGAGTTCGCGAAGCACAAACAGGACGAGGAACATTTGTCGCCATTCGACGCGGCGATCGAAGCGTGCCGCCTGCGGCTGCGGCCGATTCTCATGACGAGTATTGCGTTCATCGCGGGCGTGTTCCCGCTGGTGATTTCCAAAGGCGCGGGCGCGGAGATGCGCCAGGCGATGGGCATCGCGGTCTTCGCCGGCATGATCGGCGTGACGATTTTTGGACTGTTGCTCACACCCGTGTTCTACGTGGTGCTGATGAAATTGGGGTGGAGAAAGAAGCGGGCGGCTGCTGAGGAAAAGCCCGGCCCGGCGACCGGCCCCACCGAAGCGGTGGCCGGCACCGTGGCTGTGCTGATTCTCGCCGTGGTTGGTCTGACGGGCTGCGCGTCCGTGGGGCCGGACTACGCGAAGCCGACGAATGACGTGCCAGCCACGGTTTACAAAATGTTGTCCGCCACGAATGAGTTGGGCGCGTGGAAGGAAGGCAAACCGCTCGACGATGTGCCGAAGGGCGCGTGGTGGAAAATCTACGGCGACCAAACGCTGAACGAGTTGCAGCAGCGCGCCAGCGTGGCGAACCAGGACTTGAAGGCGGCCGTGTCACGCGTCGAACAGGCGCGGGCTTCGGCGCGCGTGGCGCGCAGCGAATTCCTGCCGACGTTGGATGCGAATCCCAGCGCGCGGCGCGAGCGTTACTCGCCGAACCAAGACCCGAGCTTCGGCGACATCACGGTCAACACGTTCCGCGCTCCGCTGGATTTGAGCTACGAAGTGGATTTGTGGGGCCGCGTGCGCCGGAGCTTCGAAGGCGCGCGGGCAGACGCGCAGAGTTTGCTCGCGGCCATGCATGGTGTGGCGCTGACGTTGCACGCAGACGTGGCGCAAAATTATTTTGCGCTGCGCTCTCTCGACGCGGAACTGGCGACCGTGCAGGGGCAGGTCAAGTTGCGGATCGAACTGGTGCGCCAAGCCAACAGCCGCTTCGAAGGCGGCATTGGCAACGAACTGGACATCGCCCGTGCGGAGACCGAACTCGCGACCACGGAAGCCGAGTTGTCCGTGTTGCGCCGACGCCGCGTGGAGCTGGAGAGCGCGCTGGCGATTCTTGTCGGAGAGATGCCGACAAGTTTCAAACTCGCTCCGGTTTTGACAGAGAATTGGAACCCCACGCCGCCGGTCATTCCCGCCGGTCTGCCTGCGGAATTGTTGGAGCGTCGTCCCGACGTGGCGCAGGCCGAGCGCGATCTCGCTTCCGCAAACTCGCGCATCGGCATCGCGAAGGCCGCGTTCTTCCCCGTGGTGCGCCTCACTGGCTCAGGTGGGTTTGTCTCAGGCGACATCGAGTCGCTGTTCAACTGGGAGAGCCGCATTTGGTCGTTCGGCCCCACGATCTCGCTGCCGATTTTTGCGGGCGGAAGAAATATCGCGAATCTGAACCGCTCCCGCGCTGTTTATGAAGAAAGCGTCGCGAAATACCGCCAGCGCGTGCTCGTGGCCTTCGGTGACGTGGAGAACAGTCTCGCGGGCGTCCAATTTTTGGCGACGCAAAGCGCGGCACAGGACAGGGCGGTGACGAGCGCGACGCGCGCGGCGGAGTTGGCGACTGAACGTTATCGCGCCGGCATTGTCAGCTTCCTCGATGTGGTGGATGCGAATCGTGGCACGCTTACGGCTAGGAGATCGCAGGCGCAGTTGGCCGGGCAAAAGCTGATCGCGAGCGTCCAACTGATTAAGGCTTTGGGAGGCGGT
>JANNGC010000371.1:0-4269 GCA_031380445.1 Pedosphaera sp. | reverse complement strand
TCGTACCAGACCGTGCTGCGCAGCGTGCCGTTGTCGTTGAACGCCTCGTTCACCACGTCCCAGCAAAACACGCGGTCGCGATAGCGGCTCACCACGGTGTCGATGTGTTCGTAAGCGAAGGTCTGCAACTGCGTCGTCGTCCAGGCATTGCTCGCGATCCAGTTCGGCACGCTGCCATGCCAGAGCAAGGCGTGACCGCGCGCGAGTTGTCCGTGCAACGTGGCGTGATCGAGAATCGAATCCGCGCCGCCGAAGGAATACGTGTTCGAGCCGGGATGCAGCGAGGCGAACTTCATCGCGTTCTCCGTGCCCGCGATATGAAAGTCCGTCTCGACCACGCGACTGAACGGAATGTCCGTCGTGATGGCCGATCCGCCCACGCCGCCGAGCAGCACACTGCGCCCCGCCGCCGCGCGCCGGTAGCCCGCGAGCGGCACCACCGCGACGTTATCGACGCGCAGTTCCACGCCCGCCGCCGGGCCTTCCACATAGACGATGATGTCGCTCAACGCGCCCGTGATGTTCAGCGAAAAAATTCCCGAGAGATACGTCCACGCGTTGTTCGTGACCGTGGCGCTCGCCACATTGATGAAGCGCGTGCCGGCCCCGTCGCGCTGCTCGAAGGTGAGTCGCAGCACCTGTGAGGTGGCGCTCTCCGCCCGCGCCCACGTCGCGCAGAAGAAACTTCCGCCCGGTCGCAACTGCCCGAGCAACGACTGGGCGACGCCATTCCAACTGGCCGTGCGATTCGTGACCCACGCCGCGCCCGCGCCGGTGTGCGCCTGCGTGCTGACGAGCAAGCTCGCCGGCCCACGCGCCACCCACGGCGCGGCACCCGACTCAAAGCCAGGGTTCACCACGAAGTTGGCCGGCGGCTCGGCCCCGAAACCCGCCCCGGCCAGAAATGAAAGCAGCGCGGCAACGACCACGGATTGTCTGAGGCAAGAAAACATTTTAGGGCTACGCACTTCATTCCACCGCAACGCAAAAGGGAACTTGCGACAGGAAAATCGGGGACAGGAAAATAGAATCCCCATTTTCCTGTCATGGTTCCTGCTTCCAGTCGTTCGGGGAATCAAGTGCATAGCCGTAAAAACATTTAATGACGAAGTTCTAGCACAGACTCACGGCGTTTGCAGCCGGAAGAATCGCTGGCCGTTCGTCGCAGCAGGCAGCGTCACGCTCCACTGGCTGTTCGAGAGGACGGCGGTGTTGGTGACTCCGGTCCACGTCACGGGCGGCGTGAGGTTGGTGGCGGAGTGGAGCGTGAACCAAGTCGCGTCAGTAGGTGCGGTGAGGATGAGGTTGGAGCCGACGAGGGTCGCCTGCAAGGCGGGTGCTGCGGGAAAGTCCAGCAGGCCGCTCAGCGCGGCGTCGAAACCGAGGTCGCTGCTGTCCGGCAAAACTTGGTGAACTTCGGCGGCGAGAATGTTGGTGCCGGGGAACAGCGCGGCGGCGGAAAGGGTCGCACTGAACCAGCGGGTTTCGTCTGCGCCGCTCACGGTGGTCGCGGCGCGGGTGGCGGGGGTGATGGCTCCGGTCGGCATGTTGCTGCGAAACACTTCCGTCCCGTTCAGGTAAATCACGACGCCATCGTCGCGCTGGAATGGCAGGTCGAGCGCGCGGAACGCAGCGGGGTCATTCACGAAGAAGGCGTGGCGGAACCAGGTGGTGAGGTGTTTGTTCGTCGAGGTGGGTCCGAAGTTGACGGCGGTGGTTTCGCCGTCGCTGCCATAGCCGAGCCGGGCCGGGCCGCTGAGCCAGGCGGCGTCGTTGAAGGAGAGTTGAGTCCAGCTCGCGGCAGGGGCGATGCCGGTGTCGAGGTAACGCCACATAGCGCCGGGCGGGATGAGGATTTCCTGCGCGCGCAGTTCGGCGGTCAAGGCGAGGTCGAAACTGAGGTCGCTGCTGTTGGCGCTGGATTGATGCACTTCGACCGCGACCACATTCGTGCCGGAGCGGAGCGCCCAGTGGCTGAGGAGGATGGCGTAGTAGTTGGTGGACTCATCCTCGGTGAGAGCGGTGCTGGCGGCGAACGTGGCCCACGCGATGGCGCCCGTCGGCATGTTGCTGCGAAAGATTTCCAGGCCGTTGAGATAAACCACCGCCCCGTCGTCGCGCAGAAGATTCAGGGTGAGGTTCGCGAAGTCGGCGGGATTGGTCGCGACGAAGCTGCGTCGAAAGCAGGTGGTGATGCGCGCGCGGTTGGAGACGACGGACGTCGCTTCGTCGCCGTCGCCGAAGCCAAGTTGCGCGGGACCCCTGGGCCATGCGCTGTCGTCGAACTCAGGCGCGCGCCACGCGGTGCCGAGGTCGGTCATCTGGTCGAAGTATTTCCAAATCGCGCCGGTGGCCACGAGCGTGACGGCGGGGAGTTGCATTGCGACACGAACCGGCGGCGACGTGATCGAGAGTCCGTTGGCATCCGTGGCGATGGCGGCGAGCGTGTAGCGGCCGGGCAGCGGATTGGCCCAGGTCGCGGTGTAGGGCGCGTTGGTGTCGGTGCCGAGGCGCGAGCCGCCCTGGAAGAACTCCACGCGCGCAAGATTGCCGTCCACGTCGAAGGCGTCGGCCGTGAGCGTGAGGGCCAGTCCCGCAGTCAGCGTGGCACCGTCGCTCGGGGTCGTGATTTCGACGAACTCAGGCGCGTCGTTCACCGCTGTAACCGTGAGAACGAACGTGTCGCTGGCGCTGAGAAATCCATCGCTGACCGTGAGCGTAATGGTGGTGGCACCGCTGGCATCCGGCGCGGGCGCAACGGTGAGCGTGCGATTGGAACTGCTGCCGCCCAGTATCAGCGCCGCGTTCGGCACGAGGTTCGTGTTCGAGGAATCCACCGTCACGAGCAGCGAGCCAGCGGGCGTCTCCGCATCGCTGACGGTGAACGGCACCACGAGCGGAACATCCTCCGGCGTGGCGCGGTCGGTGACATTCGAGATGGTGGGCGGCGTGTTGCCCGCGCCGAAGCTGACGATGAAGGTGTCGCTCGCTACGAGTCCGCCGTCGCTGACCGTGAGCGTGAGGATGGCGGAGCCAGTCTGGTTCAGCGCGGGCGTGAGGGTGATGGTGCGATTCGAGCCGCTGCCACCGAAAGTGATGTTCGCATTCGGCACGAGGTTCGTATTCGACGAAGTGGCCGCCAGGACAAGGTTGCCCACGGGAGTCTCGGCGTCGCCGATGGTGAACGGGAGCGGGCCGAGCGGCGTGTTCGCCGCGCCGTTGTAGTTGGTGAGGTTCGAGATGGCGGGCGGCGTGTTGCTGAAGAGCAGAATGAGCTGCGGGCGGCGGGCGGCGGTGGCGTCCTCGCGCGCGGCGTAGGACACGTTGCCCAGCCCACCGAAGTCCTGCGGCGAAAAGAGGCGCAACGAAAGTTTGCCGTCGCCGAGCAGCGCTTCCGCGACTTGCGGCGTGACGATGAACTCGACGGACGCGCCGGTCTCGGGCAGCCATTGCGCGAAGAGCGAGCCGCTCGCCGGTTTGTTGCTCCAGGTCAGAGTGCTCTCCCCCCACGAGTCGCTGCTGACAAACGCGGCGCAGTTTTCGTTGCCGCTTTGCGAGGCGGAAGTGCAGACGAGGCGCACCCTGGCCTGGAGCAGCTTTCCGCTGACGCCGCTCAAATCCCACCGAACGAACGCCTCGCGGCTCACGTCGCTGGCGGTGAGGTCTTTCGTTTGCAGCGTCGCGTCGGTGCCGAAATTATTGTTCGCGAACGTTCCGCCCCGGACATACGCATCGGCCACCGGCGTGAGCGTGTTGGTGCTGACGGGAATCAACGGCGCAACCTGGAAATGCAGCGCGGCGAAATCCACGGCGGTGTCGTCCTGCAGCGCGACGTTGAGCCGTCCGTCGGCGAGCAGCGCGGGGTCAAGCTCGAGGGTCTGCACGGACGAGCCGCTCGTGCCGATGCTCCAGCCGAGGGCGGCGAAGGTGAACTGGTTCGTCACGCTGTCGAGATAGAGCACATCACTGCTCGCGCTGCCGAGGGCGCGCAAACTCAGCGTCAGCGACGCGGCCTTGACCTGCTCGTTCGTCGCCAGCGCGAAATCGAAGGTGAACGCCACCCAGCGATTGCCGGAGAGATTATCGAAGGCCGCGCTGGCGGTGTTGGTGCCGGCGGCGGACTGCACTTGTGCCAGCCAACTCGAGTTCACATTCACCAGTTCGCCAGTGGCATTGGTGCTGGAGAATTGATCCACGTCGCCCAGCCAGTATTCGCGGAACTCGGAGAACGGCCACTTCATCCGCTGCTGAAGCTGCCCGTAGTAAAGG
>JANNGC010000314.1:0-13319 GCA_031380445.1 Pedosphaera sp. | reverse complement strand
AAGCAAGCCGAGGAGAACGTGCAGGCGATGACCAAGCGCCTGCTCGACAACAAAGGCCAGCGCACGCCGGACAGTTTCCACAAGGAGCTCGGCAAGCTGATGTGGGATCACTGCGGCATGGCGCGCACCAAGGCCGGCCTGGAGAAGGGCATCGCGTCCATCAGCGCGCTGCGAGAGGAGTATTGGAAGAACGTGAACGTGTCTGGCGAATCGGCGGACTGGAACCAGTCGCTCGAACGCGCCGGACGCATCGCGGACTTCATTGAGCTTGGCGAACTGATGTGCCGCGACGCGCTCATGCGCGAGGAAAGCTGCGGCGGCCACTTCCGCGAGGAATATCAATACACGCCGGATGATCCAGAAACGAAGCAAGGCCTCGTGAATCCCGGCGACGTGAAGCGTCGCGACGATCAGTTCGCCTTCGTGGCGGGCTGGGAATACGCCGGTGCACCGGACAAGGCTCCAATTCTGAACAAGGAACCGCTCGTTTACGAAGAGGTTCACATGAGCACGCGGAGCTACAAGTGATGCACCAGGAACTCATCACAAGTTGTGACGAGTTCTACGCGACCAGACCATGAGCACCAACCTGATTCCAGCCCAGCGCTTCGAGCGCCGGATTCTGCTCCTGCGCGGGCAGAAGCTGATGCTGGATTTCCAGTTGGCAGAGCTTTACGAGGTCGAGACCAAGGCGCTCAACCAGGCGGTGAAGCGGAACCTTGAGCGGTTTCCGAAGGACTTCATGTTTCAGCTTTCGGACGAGGAGTCGGAACTCATCTTGAGGTCACAAATTGTGACCTCAAGATCCGAAGCGCCATCTAAGTCTCCGAAAATCAAGGGGGAACCCGCTAACTTGAGGTCACAAACTGTGACCTCAAGTTGGGATGAGAACTACGGCGGGCGCCGTTCTCTCCCCTACGCCTTCACCGAACAGGGCGTCGCCATGCTCTCCAGCGTCCTGCGCAGCCCGCGCGCCGTGCAGGTCAACATCGCCATCATGCGGACGTTCGTGCAACTCCGGCAGATGCTCGCCTCGAACGCCGGACTGGCCCGCAAGCTCGCGGCGCTGGAGGCGAAGTATGACGAACAGTTCAAAGCAGTCTTCGATGCCATCCGCGATTTGATGGCCGCACCGCCGCCTTTGACGGGCGGCGAAATGGGATTTCACACCTTGATGACCGGCAAGACGGCGAAGAAAAATTCACGCAAAAGATCCTCATGAAAGTCACACTCAAAGTCTGGCGGCAGAAAAACCGCACCACGCCCGGCGGGTTCAAGACCTACACCTCACCCGCGCTGAACGAGAACATGTCGTTCCTCGAAATGCTCGACGTGGTGAACGAAGACCTCGCGAACCAGGGCGAGGAGCCGATCGCCTTCGACCACGACTGTCGCGAAGGCATCTGCGGCACCTGCTCGCTGGTCATTGATGGCAAGCCGCACGGGCCGCACAAGGGCATCGCGACGTGCCAGACTTACATGCGCTCGTTCAAAGACGGCGACGAAATCGTCGTCGAACCGTTTCGCGCGAAGGCATTTCCGCTCATCAAAGATTTGGTCGTGGACCGCGCGGCGTTTGACCGCATCCAGCACGCGGGCGGATTCATCTCCGTCCGCACCGGTTCCGCGCCGGACGCGAATTCGATTCCTGTGCCGAAGGAAAACGCCGACCTCGCCATGGACGCCGCGCAGTGCATCGGCTGTGGCGCGTGCGTGGCCGCGTGCAAAAACGCCAGCGCGATGCTCTTCGTCGCCGCGAAAGTTTCGCACCTCGGCCTGATGCCGCAGGGCCAGCCCGAACGCTACCGCCGCGTGAAGGCGATGGTGGAGCAGATGGACGCGGAAGGTTTCGGCGGCTGCACCATCACCGGCTCGTGCGAAGCGGTGTGTCCGAAGGAAATCTCCCTCGACTTCATAGCCCGCATGAATCGCGATTACGCGGTGGCCTTGCTCAAGGGTGAACCAAAGGCGGGGAAGTCCGGTGGCGCAGGCTGACAACGTGCTGCCGGTTGGCAAACCCTGGTGTCCGGTCAAGGAGTTCGGATAATAGAGCCGGTTTTCACCGGACGATGACTGGTGCTTTGGGCGGGTTCTGCACCGATCCTTCTACCAGCAGCGCCGCTCGTTATCCTGTTGCCTCACCTGATGCCGGCCGGAACCTCGCTCGCTCCTCTCCATTGATTTTGTTCCTGCTTAGAGCGTCCTGATTTCAGGGCGGGTATTGCAACCGCTTCATCTCGCCAGCGCCGCAAATATCAGTGCTCGCAGTCCGCCAGCGGGCGCCAATTTTTGACTCTCCAACCGGCTTCTTTGGAACCTAAAAAACCAAACGGCCCGGGATTGCTCCCGGGCCGTTCTAAACTGTGTTGAACCCTTTTGGATTAGGCCTTGCGGCGGGCCGCGAAGGCACCCAGCGCGAGGAGCGCCGTTCCGAGGAACGTCACCATCGAGCCGCCTTCAGGGGCGTTGACGAACAGGTGGATGTCGCCGCTGGTGATCTGGCCGCCAGCCTGCACGAGGTCCAAGCGGACCGTGAAGGCGACAGTCGGATCAGCGGGAACTGCGCCCAGCGCGTTCTGGCCGAACGGGTTGGGGCCGTTGAACACCTGGCTGGTGAGCAAGCTGGCCTGGTTCAACTCGACGTTGTTACCCGCGTAGTAGGTGCGGATCGTGGCCGAGTTCGCTGCGCTGGTGCCGAGCGTGCCGCCCGAGGCCGTCACAGCCGAACCGGGCGTCGCCAAGTTGAAGCCGTTTTCGCTGAACAACACCGTGAGCGTGCCGTTACCGGCACCCGCCGTGCGGGTGATGCTCCAGTTCAAGTCCAGTTCCGGGGCCGTGGCCGAGCCGATGATGGGCTTGGTCGTGCCCGCCGAGAGAATCACGCTCCAACCGGCAAACGTGCCCGGAACAGCCGTGTAGCTCACGAAACCCGCTTGGGCCGAACCGTCACCGACGCCGCCGTCTTGGACCGTCACCGTAACAATGCCGTCCGTGATACGGATGGTCGGAATAGCCTGAGAGACAGAAGTAGCGGCCAATGCAAGGGCCACGCTCAGGATTGCAGCATTACGTTTAAGAATTTTCATAGTTTTTAGGGCTTGGGTTCAACACCAAGTTTCCAATGTTAAGCCCGCTTCGTGCCAAGAGGGTAATGAGCAAAACAGGCCAGGACTCAAGTGACTGCAAATTCAAGACTTGATCTGAATTCGACCCTGCCTCAGGCAGCTTGCCTTCTCTTCAAAAGTGTAAGCCTTGACTGACAGTTCACTTCAACCGCTGCAAGGCCTCCCGCGCCTGCGTGGCGAAGGTCGAATTCGGCGCGGCGGTCACAGCGGCATTGAACGCTTCGCGGGCGTTGCTCACACGCTGGGACTTCTCATGGCTCAGGCCGAGGAGGTAGAACGCCTCGGCGTCTGTGGGGTTTTGGGCCGTGGCTTGGGTCAGCGCGGTGGTGGCGAGGCGGAAATCGCCTTTGCGATAGGCCGCCTGCCCGAGCGCCTTGGCGAGCGCCGGGTCTTTGCTGAAGACCTGCCGCGCCTTGGTGGCGAGTTCGATGGCTTTGTCCTCCTGGCCCGGCGTGAGGGCGTAAATCATCGCAAGCTGCCGCTGGGCCGGGGCGAAGGATTTGTTCAAGGCCATAACTTTTTCGTAGCCCGCAACCGCCTCTTGCGGCTTGCCGGATTTTTCCGTAACGAGCGCGGCAGTCATCAGGCCAGGCAGATCATTTGCATCCCGCGTCAAACGGGCGGACGCGGCCTTCTGCGCAGCCTCCGCAGTTCCTTTGCCTTCGGCGAAATCCAGCAGCACTTGCAAATCCCGCGCCTCCGCCGCCCGCGCGACCGTGTCGCGCTTGCGATAATCCGCCGTGGTTTCCCGCGCCGCCTCGAACTGCCCGAGGCAATACTGCGCGACCGCCAGATCATGCAGCAGTTCCGCCTCGGGCGTGCTGCTGCGAAGGTTCTCCTGGAGCAACGCCGCTGCGCTGGAGAAATCCCCGCTGCGATACGAAAACCGTCCAAGCACGCCCGCCACCGCCGGATCGTTCGGCGCAATTTTCCGCGCTGTCTTCGCCAGTTCCAGGCCCTTCGCCAGATTGTTCAACTTGTCGCCGTGCAAGGCCGCCGCCTTCGTGAGCGGCGCGGCCACGGTGGGATTCAACTTCGCCGCCGCCTCATACGAAGCCGCCGCCTTCACAAAACTTCCCGCCGCCTCGTGCGCCTGGCCGAGTCGGAACGCCGCGAGATAATCCTTCGCATCCGCCTGCACCGCCGCTTCCAGCTTCGCCACCGCGTCCGCGCCCGGCGCGGAACTCAGCACGGCCAGACGTTGCTCCGAATCTTTCACCAAAGCCGGAGCGCCCTTCAGCGCGATGACCTTCTGGAACGACGCGCGCGCCGCGTCCTCCTGGCCCATCAAGTATTCCGTGCGGGCGAGGTGATAAACAATCTCCGCCACGTTCGGCTTGCGGCCCGCCGACTCGCGCAAAAAGTTCAGCGCCTGCGGATACTCGCCCTTGCGGAAATGAATCCAGCCCAGCGTGTCCGCCGTATCCGGATCGGACGGCTGAAGCTCGCGCGCCTTGCCTGCCGCCGCCGCCGCCGGCTCCAGTTCGTTCAACCGCTCGGCCAGCAGATACGCCAAGTTGTTCCACGCCATCGCCACGCGCGGATTCAGCTTCACCACCGTCTCGTAATGTTTCCGCGCGTTCGCGTAATCGCCTTCCGCGTCATACGCCATGCCGAGTTGCAACTGCGACGTCACGTCGTCGGGATTGCGCTGGATGGCTTCCTTGAACTGCGTGATGGCGCTTTTGTTGTCGCCGGAAGACGACTCCAGTTGCGCCAGCAGCACATAGAGTCCGCTCGCCTCGGGCGTGCGCTGCGCCACTTCCTTGAGCAGCCGCGTGGCGTTGGTCTTGTCGCCCTTGGCGAGCGCGACCTTGGCCGCGAGCATCATCGCGCCCGGCGCGTTCGTGTGGAGCACGAGCAGCGCGTTCACGCGCTCCTGTGCGACGTCGAATTTTTTCTCGTCCACGTCCAGGTCGAGCAGTTCCTCCGAGGCCGAGAGGTAATACGGCGCGAGCCGCAGCGCCTCCTCATACATCTTCCGCGCCTCGGCCGGACGCCCCTGCCGCGAATGGATAAAGCCGAGATACGCCGGGAACTCCGGCTGCTTGGGAAACTGCTGGCCCAGTTCCGTGTACAAGCTGAACGCCTGATCCAACTGCCCCATCGCACTGTAGGCGTTCGCCAGGATCATCTTGCCCTGCGCGTTCGTCGGATACGCCTTGAGGAAGGCCAGCATGGACGTGATCGCCTCGCCCAGCCCGCCCGCGCGCATCTTCAATTCCGCGCGCAGCAAAATCGCCGGCGTGTACCCCGGGTTCAATTGCAGCGCGTCGTCCAGGCTCTTCATCGCCTCCGCCGCCGCGCCGCTTTGCAAGTGCGCCACCGCCGTCTCGTATTTCAACTCCGGCGACTTCGGATACAAATCATCCAACTGCTTCAGCTCCGCCAGCGCCTTCACCATCTCGCGCTGCAACACAAACGCCCGCGCCCGCATCAGCCGGATGTCGTAGCTGGTCGGGTTCCACGACAGCACCGTCTGCGCGATGCGTTCGCACTCCGTGAAATCATTTTCCGCCAGCGCAATCTTCCCGCGCAAAATCCACGTCGGCGTGTCGTCCGGCGTTGCCTTCAAAATTTCGTCCAGAATTTTTTTTGCCGCCGCGTTCTCGCCCGCCTGCATCTTGGAAATCGCGAGCTGCAACTTGGCCGGCGAATGCGCGGGTGCGCTCTCCATCGCGCTGCGCAGAAACGCTTCCGACTCCGGCCCGCGCTTTTGCGCCGATGCCACACGCCCTTGCAACACCTTCACCTCGGGTGCCTGCGCGTTCAGCTTCACCGCCGCCTGCACCTCCGCGTCCGCCGCCGCCGCGTTGTTCTCGCGCAACAACAAACTGGCCAGCGCCGCGTGCGTGGCCCAGGTGGCCGTGCCGCCTTGCTTCTGCGCCTGCAATTTCTCCCGCGCCGACGCCAGCGTCTCCGGCGAGAACGCCGTGTCCGCCAGCAGCATCGTCGCGCCCGCGTGGTCCGGCTTCTTCCCGAGGATGAACAGCGCCTCCTCGCGCGCCGGCTGCATCCGCTGGAGCGCGACCATCACCGTGCCGAGCAGGTAGCGCATCTCCAAATCGTCCGGCACCAGTTCCTTCGCGCGTGTCAGCACCTGATACGCCTCGAACGTCCGCCCCTGCGCGTGGTAAATCGTCCCCAGCCGCCGCACCACCGCCGGGTCCGCCGTGGGACTCAGCTTCGCCGCGCCGAGAAATTCGATCTCCGCCTTCTGAAAATCGTTCTTTTGAAAATAACTTTCGCCGCGCTCGACGTGCCGCTGGCGTTTCGATTCCTGCGAGCAGCCCGTCAGCCCGGCGAGCACGCCCGCCGCGAGGACGAGCGCCAGCGTCTGTTTGATTACATTTTTCATAAGCAACTTTTCTCCCTGCTAATTTTCGTCGTGGTCTTCGACGACTCTGACCGTTTGAACCACCAAAGTAATCCGAACAACGGCCCCAGCGAGAGCGCGAAAAAAATCGGCCCGCCCTGATGATGCAGCGGGCCGTGAATCACGTTTGGGTCCACGTTCACCGAGAGCCAGCCCAGCACCGTGATGCGCACCCCGTTCCGCAGCAGCCCGAGCGGAATCGTAATCAGCGCCAGCACCGCGCGCTTCCAGCCCGTTTGCAAAAACATTTTCCCCGCGATGAGGCTCGTGATGAGCAGCACCAGCGTCGAGCGCACCCCGCTGCATTCCTCCGCCACACGAATGACCAGGCGCGGCAACTGGAAATCCAGCCCCTCGCGCAACACCGGCAGCCCGCTCAATTGAAACATCCAGTCCGTGACCTCCGCCGAGCCGTACTGCAAAGCGATGCTCATCAGGTCGGTGAGCGCCAGCGGCAGCGGAATGAAGAACGCGAGAAACCAGATGGAGAATTGATGCTGCCGCAGCCGCCCACAACCGACCGTGCGCAACGCCACCGCGAGCAAGACCAGCAAGTATCCGAGCACGCCCGCCCACAAATACTCCGTCACCGGCAGCCGTTTGATGAACCGCAAATAGCCATAGCCCGCCACCGCCGCCAGCCCCAGCCCACCCGCCAGCACCGAGCGCCAGGCGGCACCCGGGCCAATCACCGTCGGTGCAACACAGGTTTCCAAATCAGCGCGGTTTGAACCGTCCAAAAACTTCCACACGTACCACGACACCAGCGGGATCAGCAGCAAGTGCGAATGCAGTTCGCTCTTCAGCGACAGCCGCACCAGTTCGTAGAGCGGCAACGCAAACGCCGCCGTCACGATCGCCGCCAGCGGGAAAAACTTCCGCGCGGAGCGCCGAGCATCGCTCGGCTCGGACGCGCAATTCTCCCCTTCGGGCCGAGCAATGCTCGGCGCTCCTTTCCCTTCCGCCGCCTCGCCGTCTTTCTGTTCCGCCGTTTCCATCCTCAAAGATTCTTCCGATACCATGCCAGCGCCTGATCCAGTCCCGACGCCACCGTGAACTGCGGCTCGTAGCCCAGCGCCTGCGACACCGCGTCAATGCTCGCCTCCGAATGCCGCACGTCGCCCACGCGGAAATCGCGATACACCGGCTTCGCTGAATTCAACTCAGGGTGAAACGGTGCCAGTCGCGTGCGCAGAATTTCGTAAAGCTCGCTCAACGTCGTCTTGCCGCGCCGCGCCACGTTGAACACGCGGTTCACTGCCGACTTCTCAGGACACGTCGCCGCCAGAATGTTTGCCTGCACCACGTCCGCGACGTGGCAGAAATCCCGCGTCGTCTCGCCATCGCCGAAAATTTCCACCGGCTCGTTCCGCATCATCTTCGCCACCCATTTCGGAATCACCGCCGCATACGCGCCATTCGGGTCCTGGCGCGGGCCGAAGATGTTGAAGTAGCGCAGGCCCACCGTCTCCAGCGCGTAGCAACTCGCCGCCATCTGCGCATAGCTCTCGTTGACCAGCTTGGTCAGCGCGTACGGCGACAGGCAGCGCCCAATTTTCTCTTCCACTTTCGGCAGCGTCGCATCGTCGCCATACACCGCGCTGCTCGACGCGTACACGAAGCGCCGCGCGCCCGCCTCCTGCGCCGCGAGCAGCAGATTAAACGTGCCGGTCACGTTCACGTCATGCGCGAGCAACGGCTTCTCAATGGACAGCGGGACCGAACCAATCGCCGCGTGATGCAGCACGTAATCCACGCAGTCACACGCCTCACGCACCGCTTCCAGATTGCGGATGTCGCCCGTCTCCATCTCGAAGCGGTCCCACGCCGCCGGCTCCACCGCGCGCTCCACCTCGTCGAGGTTCCGCTGATGTCCGCTGGAAAAATCATCCAGCCCCACCACGAACTGATCGAGGCGCAGCAACTCCTCGACGAGGTTCGACCCGATGAATCCCGCCGCGCCCGTGACGAGCCAGGTTTTGGGATCGCGTTGCAGTTCCGCTTTGCGCTGTTGGTAAGTAGTCATGTTTGAAAAACAGAGTCACCTGCGTAACGCCGACATTCCTGTCGGCAGGTTGTGAGACTTTCCAGTCTCGCGTTGATGGGAAGGACAAAAAGGCGCCGAAACATTCGATCACTCCGCCGAGAACAAAAACCGCGAATACAGATACGCCACCGACTCCGCCAGCGTCTCCTTCACGCCCTCGCTGTAACGCCACCAATGTTCGGCGTCGTACTCCGCATTGGTCAACGGAATGATGCCGATCTTCGCATCAGGAAAAGCCTTCTCGTAGAGCAGCCGGCTGCGCCGCGCGTGCGGCCCGAGCGTCGCGAGATTAAACGCCTTGAGTTCCACGCGATTCGTCTCGCACCACTTTCGCAACGACACCGCCGCCGCATACGTGCGGTCGCGCCGCACCTCCCAGCCCGGCACGTATTGGATCATCGCCGCCGGCACCCCCACGCGCACGAGCCGCGACTGCGCCACCGAGGCAAAGGTGTCCGAGTCATTGCGCGAGTTGCGGTCGGCGAGCGTCGGGCCGCCCGTCGTGTAAATCTTGTCGTAGTCGCCAAACACGCGCGCCACATAACCCGTCAGCGCGTAACGAGGCACCCAGCCCTCCAGCACCAGCACGCGCGTCTCGACCGGCGCGCTCACCGCCAGAAAATCATGCACCGACCGCACGCCGATGATGCCGCCGCCGATCAGCACAATGAGCAGCACCAGCCAGCCGCGCCAGGTCAGCGACCACGATTCTTTGCGCCGCAGCAGGCCGAACCATTTGCGACGTGGCGACGGAATGTTTTCTGATCTGGACAAACTCATTTCGCCTCCGCGCGCCGCAAATTCGTGAGCGCGTAAAAAATCTGGCTCTGCGGCCAGCGCACAAACGGATACGTGTGCCGCCAGCCGCCGCGATAGACGCGCGTGGTGAAATGTCCGTCGCGCAACTGATGTTTCTCGATGAGCCATGCCGCGAGCTGCTGCGCGTGCGCGAACGCCGCCGGAACGCTTTCCTTCAGCAACGCCCCGAGCGTGATGGCTTCGGCAAAATTGTACATCTCGAGTTTCACCAATTGCGTGCGCGGCTGGATGGTGAACGACTTCGGCAACCCTTCCGCATCGAACAGCTCGCGCCGGTAGTATTCGTAGCCCTTCGCGATGGCCTGCGTGACGGCTGCGTCGTTCCACAGCCGGTTCACCTTCACCAGATTCTTCAGCACAAAGCAGGTGTGGAAATGATCGATGAACCGCTCCGACGGATGATCCAGCGCGTAAAGCCACGCGCCGTCCGCGCGCTGGTTCTGAAGAATGAAATTGAGATTGCGCCGCGCCGTCTGCTCGTAACGCGGCTCGTTGAAACGTCGCGCCGCTTCCGCCAGACCCATCACGCGATACGCGCTGGCGTTCAGCACCTGACTGTGATCGTTCGGCGAATAACTTCCCGCCGCCGCGTCCGCCGAAGTCGGCGTGTCGTGCAGATCATTCTGCACAAAGCGCGCGATGGACTCGGCCACTTCCAAATACCGCTGCTCACCCGTCGCGTCGTGCAAGCCGAGAAACACCTCGAAGCAATACGGCGTGGCCGTGATGAACGGCGTGTGGCGCTTCCACAGCCCATGATTGTTCTGCCAGTCGAACGGATAGCCCCAGCAATGTCCGCTGTAGCCGGGGATGCTGGTGCGCAGAAGGTGCGCGGCGAATTCTTCCGCGCGCGCGAGGAAACGACAGGTGGCAGGCCTCGCGCTGCGAGGCGTGGTAGAGGTTTCCAGCTCCAGTGCATGAAGATTGAGAAAAGCCAGCGCCAGTTGCGCATCCGCCGTGGCGAACCGCTGTTTCCCCACAAACAGCCCGCGCACCGACGGACACAAGATTTCAGCCAGCAACAGCGGCGCGACGAGCGGCACACCGAGCGGGTTCTTGGCGTAGTAAAGTCGGCGCGAAAAAAGTCCGTAGCGCGTCCCCCACAGGTCGTAAGGATCGCGGCTCTCGCCCTCCGTCCGCGCCAGCCACCCGGCGAAGCGATCAATCGAGTCGCGAAGTTCGGTCATGGCATGTGGCGGCAGGCATCTCTGCCCGCCAGTGAGCCGTGGCTTCCAGCCCGGCGGAGAAAAGCTTCGTCGCACGAGGGCGCGGGAAATTTTTCTGAACTCTTGCCCATTTCACACTTGTTCCGGGCGGCTGGAAGCCGGCCCTCACTGGCAGGCAAGGATGCCTGCCGCCACCCGAGCACGCTCATCGCGTCGCCACCGTTTCTCGCTGTCGCAACATCTCCGCCACTTGCGTGAGCGAGACAATTTTCAATTTTTTGTCCGCCGCCGCCAGCCGCACGAACTCCTCGAACGCGCGCGGATTGATGTGCTCCTTGGTGTGCCCGATCAGCACCAGCACATCGAGCGGATCGTCGGCGTGCGGCGAGGGCGCGGAGTGAATCCATTGCATCAGCTGGCGCGGCGTGACGTTATGGAAATCGAGCTTCAGCGGCACCGGCTGCCACAGAAATTTCAGCAGACTCCACGGACGGCGCTTGGAAATGCCGAAGCGGTCGAGCATCTCCCCCTGCCCTTGCTTCGGCACGTTCTTGGAAAATTTTGCGCGCAACCGCTGGCCGGTAATTTGATGAAACCGCCGCCCCATCACCGAGTGAATGGGAATCTCCGTCAGCGCGCCCGCGTGATCCGGTTGTGCCACATCCTCACGCACGCGCCAGCTCCGGCGCTCGCGCGGAGCGTCGCGGTAATCAAGCTGCACAAACTTCTCATCACGCCGCATTCCGCAAACGACCGAGGTTTCGATGATGAACTCGTTCGCCGCCAGCGCGTGCAGCAACTTCTTGCCCGGCTGCGCGGCGAAAGCACCGCAGCGATAACTCGTCACGCGCTGATCGCAGTAGCTCTCCAGCCGCGTCTTCCGCGCGCGAATGTATTCCGTGATCGCCTGCTGTTCTTCGTAGAGCGCGTCCACCGTGTTCACGTTGCGATGCAACTGCCAGCCGTCCGCCGTCCACGCACAGCGATGCCACTCGGGATGCAGGTGCAGTTGGAAATCGTGTCCGCGTTTGGCGAGGTCGGCGATCTGCCCGCGAATCAACGCGCCCGGATCGTAGCCGAGTTGCGATTTCAACTCCGCCGCGTTTTCCTCGAACGCCGTCTGCTCCTCCATCTCGACGAAGACGGTGAGCGGCGCGCCAACCTGCTCCAGCGTGCGCGCCATGTGCTCCGCCGGCTCCGTGACATGCTGCCGCACGTCGCCGGTGCCGTTACCGAAGATTTCGTAATCCACCGTGAGAGCGATGTGGCGCATCAGAGCGTCTTGCTTTCCTCGGCGGCCACGCCGACCACTTCGCCCGTCTGCCGCGCACCGGCCATAGCGAGCGACACTTTGGAAATCACGTAACGGAACTTGCCGTTGGCCAGGCGCGGAATGTGGTCCACGATTTCGAATTGAAATTGCAACCCATCGCCCGCGCGCTCGCGGAGATTGCTCGTGATGCGCTCTTCATCGGCCTTGGAGAAACCCGGTCGCGGCACGATGCGGATGCGCAGCAAAGTTTTCGTTTCCTGAATCATCTGCGCCTCCTGCACGAAGGGCATTTCCTTGAATACAAAATCCAGGCGGCTGAGAAACCGCCCGTCCGGCGTCACGACCACGTCTTCCATGCGTCCGGTGATTCGTTCCACGAGTGCGCCGCCGCGACCACACGCGCAGGTTCCAGCTTTTGGAATCGCCGTGTCGCCGGTGCGATAGCGGATGAACGGCATGGCGAGATTGTTCAGGCCCGTGCAAATCACCTCGCCGATTTCGCCTGGGCGCGCGGGCTGTCCGTCCTGCGCGAGGATTTCCATCACGCCGTATTCCTCCTGGATGTGATAGCTGCCCCGCTCGCACTGCATGATCATGCCGCAGTACTCCGCCTGCCCGTAGAGATCCATGACCGGGCATCCGAACGCGCGCTCCATCGTCTCACGCTGGTGCGGCAGCAAAGTTTCTGACGCGGTGAAAATCCCGCGCGGACGCACCGACGTGATCCCGGCGTCGCAGAGATGCAGCGCCATCAAGTAAATCGCAGTCGGATAGCCAACTACGAGCAGCGGATTGAACCGCGCGAGTTCCTGCGCATAGGCCGGCAGATGCGCCGCGCTCAAATGCTGGAGCGAAAAGAAATTGCGATTCTCCGAGCCGTCAAAAATCCAGAAGGGCGGACGCGTGCGTTTCACCGGCACCACCGGATGACCGGTGAAGTAGGCCGTGCGGTCGCCAGGCTTCACACCACACCAACTGCGTTGCAGCCAGAGAAACGCCTTCTCCAGTTTGAGGTAATCCTGCTCGACCGCTACGTCGATGGCCTTGCCGGTCGTGCCGCTGCTGTGAATCACCTCGGCGTCTTGGGCGTGAACCGTGGAGCGAAATTCCTGGAGCCGCGGCTGGACGATGGTCTTGTTGATGATCGGTAGCCGGTGCAAATCCTCGCGCCCGCGAATGTCTCGCGCCGTTAGCCCGAGCGACTGGAACGAAGAACGGTAATACGGAACATGCCGGCTCGCGTGCTCGATCACACGCCGCAGTTTCTCATCCTGCAACGAACGCAGTTGCTGGTTCGAGAACGACTGCGTGCGTTGCAGATGCGCCAGAGCCTCGTCGAATTTCGGGCCGAACTTCTTTTTGCCGCGCCCGCGCGAATACACCGTGGCCATGAAGCTGCGCAGCGCCATCGGGCTGTGCTCATAGACGAAGCGGGTCAGTGGATTGCCAAAGGCCATGAAGATTGAATCAGGGGAACCGTGGAGGAAATGGAGCCGGCCCGAGCGCCGGCCCA
>JANNGC010000274.1:0-1629 GCA_031380445.1 Pedosphaera sp. | reverse complement strand
CTGATACTGGCCGCCCACGTCGAGCGTCGGCACATGCGCGCCACGCTCGGGGAAACCGGCGCGATGGCGCAGCTTGGATTCCTTCGCGAGCACGTCGATGCCCGCGCCTTCCACCTGCGATGAGGTGCCGGTGAAATACTTCGAGATGACGTCCTTGTTCAGGCCGATGGCCTCGAAGATTTGCGCGCCGCGATAGCTCGCCACCGTCGAGATGCCCATCTTGGACATCGTTTTGATGACGCTCTTGGTGCAGGCCTTGATGAAGTTCTTGACGCCCTTCTTGTGGTCGATGCCTTCGAGCAGACCCTCGCGAATCATGTCGTCGATGGCCTCGAACGCGAGATAGGGATTAATGGCACCGCAGCCGTAGCCAATGAGCACGGCCATGTGATGCACTTCGCGCGGCTCGCCGGATTCGAGCACGAGACCAATCTTCGTGCGCGTGCCTTCGCGAATCAGATGGTGATGCAGGCCCGCCACCGCGAGCAGCGCGGGAATGGCCGCGAGGTCATGCGTGATGCCGCGGTCAGACAGGATGAGAATGTTCGCGCCATCCTTGATGGCCTGGCTCGCCTTCGCGAACAGCTCGGCCAACGACGCTTCGAGACCCGCGCCGTCCTTCTCCACGGGATAGAGAATCGGCAGCGTGACAGACTTGAAGCCTGGCTTGTCGATGTGCCGGAGTTGTTCAAGCTGCTCGTTGTCCAGAATCGGCCCGTGAAGCTGGAGCATCCGGCAACTGTCAGAGCCGGGCTTGAGCAGGTTTTTCTCCGAACCAATCAGCGTGAACGCCGACGTGACGATCTCCTCGCGGATGGAATCAATCGGCGGATTTGTGACCTGCGCGAACAACTGCTTGAAGTAGTTGTAGATGATCTGCGGCTTCTCCGAGAGCACGGCGAGCGGCGTGTCGGTGCCCATCGAGCCGATGGGTTCGCCGCCGTCCTTGGCCATCGGCAGGATGAGTCGCCGGCAATCCTCGAACGTGTAACCAAACGCGAGTTCGCGCTGGAGCACGGTGTCGTGATCCGGCTCGTGCTGGTGCGGCGGCACCGGCAGCGTGTCGAAGTCGATCAAGTTCTCCGTCAGCCACGCGCGATACGGCTGCTGCGTGGAGATGGTGTTCTTCAACTCCTCGTCCGAGATAATCCGGCCCTGCTCGGTGTCGATGAGGAACATGCGACCGGGCTGCAAGCGGCCTTTGTAAGCCACATTTTCCGGCGCGACATCCACCACGCCGACTTCCGACGCCATGATGACGAGATCGTCCTTGGTCACGTAGTAACGCGACGGGCGCAGGCCATTGCGGTCGAGCGACGCGCCCATGACGCGCCCATCGGTGAAGGCCATGGCCGCCGGCCCATCCCACGGCTCCATCAGGCAACTGTGGAACTGATAGAACGCGCGCTTGTCGTCCGGCATCGACGGATGGTTCTCCCACGGCTCGGGAATCATCATCATCATGGCGTGCGGCAGCGAGTAGCCGGAGAGCACGAGCAGTTCGAGGCAGTTGTCGAAGACCGCCGAGTCCGAGCCATCGGTGTTCGCGATGGGCAAGAGCTTCTTGATGTCGTCGCCCCACACGTCGCTCTGGAAAAGCATCTGGCGCGCGTTCATCCAGTTCACGTT
>JANNGC010000238.1:0-5600 GCA_031380445.1 Pedosphaera sp. | reverse complement strand
CCCCGCCGGGGGGGGCCGCGCTCCTTTGCGCTCATCTTCGTTTTCCAATTCAATCTGCTCCCGGCTGGCTCTTACAAATTTCCAAAATAATTCCGAAAGCGAAGGCCGCCCCGTTCGCCATACACAGGACGCGACAGGGTGCGGGCCGGGCCGCCGGAAAAGTTCGGAAGGTGGAACCCGGGCGCGCGCGGTGGCTGGCCCCGTTCTCAGGCCGGACATCGTGACGGGCGGCCGGAAACATTTTGCTAAGAAAACGGCGTCTCGACTGTCGTTCCAATGACATTGAACACAAAAGCAGCAGGCCGGTCGAAGGTGGGCGCACGTCAGGAACCGAAGCTCCTGACCAAGAATTTACAAACGGCTGACACTTTCCGGGAGCACATCTGTCGAAACTACGTCCGAGACTGAGTGTTTGGAGAATGGGATTATGAATGCACTAATCGAAGTTGAAGATTGGAAACCCACGGCGGCCCGGCTGGATCGCTCAGGGCCGGAGAAATTCAAGGTGGGCAACGCACTGGTGGACCGGCGCACCGGGCGGGTGGACCGGCCGGGCAGCGTGGAGCGGCTGCGCGCCAAGGAACTGGAGCTGCTGCTGCATCTGCACCAGCACGCGACCATGACCTTCACGCGCCAGCAGTTGCTGCACGACGTGTGGAACTTCGCCGCCACGCTGATGACCCGCACGGTGGACCAGACCGTGGCCACGTTGCGGAAAAAGATCGAGTCGGACCCGGACCAGCCGCAATTCTTGCAAACGGTTTACGGCGTGGGCTACCGGCTGGTGCTGTAGGAGAAGTTTTTCATGGTGAAACTCGTCGCGCTGAGACGAGTCAGGCCGCGCGGTACGGCCCTCCCGGCCCGCCCGCTCCGCACGGGCCGGCCGGTTCATTTCTCAAGGCGTCCCCGTATTCGCGCCCGGCACGCGGAACGAGACGCAGTAAAATCCCTTCGCCGCCTTTTGCTCCACGTAGAAGCTCAGGCTGCCGTCACTCGTCGCGGTCTGCTTGTTCCGATCAATCGTCCCCGTGGAAGACAGGGCGAAGGGCAGGGCGTGCCAGCCGAGATCGGCGAAGGTCAGGTTGCCGTAGATTTCGTACGTGTAGCCCGTGTAAGCCGGTGCTCCCAGAGCGCCCGGAAAATTATTTGAAACTTCGGAAGGCGAACCGCACATTCGCCCCCCATGCAAAGCGTGTTCACCGGTCCCATTTACGTCGTGCGCGATAACATCGACACCGACCAGATCATTCCCGCGCAGTTTTTGAATCTCGTGCCGACCATCGCCGAGGAATACGAGAAGCTCGGCAGCTACGCGATGTATGGCCTGCCCAATTCGCTTTACGCCACGCGTTTCGTGCAGGAGGGGCAGCTCGACAGCGAGTATCCCATCATCGTGGCGGGTCGGAATTTCGGCTGCGGCAGTTCGCGTGAGCACGCGCCCATCGCGCTCGGCTCGGCCAAGTGCCGCGTGCTGCTGGCGGAAAGTTTCGCGCGCATCTTCTTCCGCAACTGCGTGGCCACCGGCGAACTGTATCCGTGCGAAGTCACCGAGCGCCTGTGCGACGTGCTGAAAACCGGCGACGTGGTGACGGTCGATCTCGATGCCGCGACCGTGAAGGTGCAGGCCACAGGCAAGACGTATCATTTCAAGCCGCTGGGCGATGTGCGTCCGGTGGTGGATGCGGGCGGACTGTTCAACTACGCGCGCCAGACGGGCATGATGCCAGCGCAGGTCTGAAGGCAAATCCCAAGCTCGATGGACTTACCGCGTCGGAAATTTAGAGTGATCGCCAACAGGGCACACATTCTCCCTCACCCCAGCCCTCTCCCGCTGGGAGAGGGAGCACGGCATTCCGCCTCACCCGTGCAGAACGTGTTCGATTCGACGAACGCCGCCTGACTTTCTCCCTCTCCCAGCGGGAGAGGGCTGGGGTGAGGGAGAACGCGCACACAACCGGATGCTGTCCTCCCGCACCTGATTGGAATTTGGAGTTTTTCCCGGCTACTTCCCCGCCGTCCAGCCGCCATCAATGATGAAGTCCGTGCCCGTGACAAACGACGATTCATCGCTCGCGAGATACAGCGCGGCGGCGGCGATTTCCACCGGCTGCGCCATGCGGCGCAGCGCCTGCGTCGAGGCCATCTCCTCGTAAGCCTTCTGCGGATCGGGATACTCGGCGAGACGTGCCTTCACGAACGGCGTCTCGACACGGCCCGGACAAATGCAGTTCGCACGAACGCCTTGCAGCGCGTGGTCGAGCGCCAGCGCCTTGGTGAAACCGACCACGGCAAACTTGCTCGTCGTGTAAGCCAGCCGGTCGCGCACCGCCACCACGCCGCCGATGGACGCAAGGTTGATGACGTTGCCGTTCTGGCGTTCCACCATGCCCGGCAGGAACGCCTTCGTAACATTGAACATCCCGCGCACGTTCACGGCGTAGATGCGGTCGAGGTCCGCGCCCGTGGTTTGCAACATCGTGCCGACGTGGCCGACACCGGCGTTGTTGACCAGCACGTCTAGTTTGCCAAAGCGCGAATGCACCAGCACGCGCGCAGTTTCGCACTGCACTTCGCTGGTCACGTCCAGCGCGATAAAATCTGCCTCATGTCCGGCGGCGTTAATCAGTTCCGCCGTCTTGCGCCCGCCCGCTTCATCACGGTCGGCCACGAAGACGTGCGCGCCCGCGCGCGCGAACACTTCCGCAATGGATGCACCGATGCCGGAACCCGCGCCGGTGACGAGAGCAACTTTGTTTTGCAGGCTGAACATGGGCGGATGTTGAACAAGCGGTGGCGGGAGAGAAAGGATTCTTGCGGGGCCAAGCGTGTTACGGCGTCGAGTTCAAAGCCCTCTTACTGCCCATACCGACTGAATGACAACAAAAGCAATGGCGAGGACAAGCAAGTAACCAAACCGAATTAATTCTAAATCTGTCTTGGTAGGCGTTTGGCGATGTCTCCAAATCAGCACGACGGCGCCACCCCAAAAAGCAAGCAGTGCTGCGCCGCAAATGCGTGCGCAGTCTCCGCCGTCAAGAATCAGCGAACTCAGAACACACAGGAGAAACTGAAGGGCAATAGCCTCAAAGATTGGCTTCCGGTAACTCGGCGAGATGGGAAGCGAATAGCTCATGGTGTGAGTTCACCCCTCCCGCAGCCTCAGCACCATCGCCTTCTTATTCGTGCCGTCCACTTCCACGCTTTGCGTCGTGATGTCCGGGTCGTCCCGGAGCGCGTGGTGGACGATGCGGCGGTCGAAGGCGGAGAGCGGTTCCAGTTCCACCACGTCGCCCCAGCGGCGGACTTTTTCGGCGGCTTCGTGCGCCTTCTTGATCAGCACGTCGCGGGCTTCCAGACGGTAGCCGCCGACATCCACGGTGACTTTCGGCGCGGTGAGGTCTTGCTGAAAGAGGATGCGGTTCAGAATGTATTGCAGGTCGGCGAGCGTCTGGCCCTGGCGACCGATGAGCCGGCCCGAGTCCTCGGCGATGACGTCGAGCAACAGGCCGTCTTCCATGTGCTCCTCGACCTTGGCTTCGAAGCCAAGGAGGTGAAGCAGTTTCAACAAGGTCTCCGTCGGTTGGGCTGCCATAAATTTATTTCGCTGCGTTCGTCACCGCGCCCCGCCCGCCGTACTCCGCGTCACTTCTTTTTCTTCGGCGGCACGATGGTCACGGCCACCGCTTCGGACGCGAGCTTGGTGGTCGTCAGCTTGGTTTGCAAAATCGTTAGCAAATTCTGGACGGTCCAGTAAAGCGTCAACCCGGCGGGCTGGTTGTAGAGGAAGACCATGAAGATGAGCGGCATGTACTTCATCATGGCCTGCTGGGCCGGGTCCATGCCGGGCGTGGCCGGCGTCATGCGCGCCTGGAAGAACATGGTGACGCCCATGAGCAGCGGGAGCGGATTGAGCGGGAAGCCCGCGATCATCATCACGGTGTCGGGCTTCGACAAATCGCACGCCCAGAGGAAGGGCTGGCCGCGCAGCTCGATGGCGCTGCGGATCATGTAGAACAGGCCGAAGAAGATCGGCATCTGGATCATCATGGGCCAGCAGCCGCTCATGGGGCTGACCTTGTTCTCGCGCCAGAACTCCATGACCTTCTTGTTCATCTTCATGGGGTCGGCCTTGTACTTCTCCTGAATTTTTTTCAGCTCGGGAGAGAGCGACGCCATCTTCTTCATCGAGCGCGTGCTCTTGGCGGTGAGCGGCCAGAAGAGGAGCTTGATGAGAATGGTCATGGTCACGAGGGCCATCGCGTACTTGCCGAGCTTGTCCGGGACGATGGGGGAGATGACGGAGTGGATGCCGTTCATGAAGCGCAGCATCACTTTGGAAATGGGACTGAAGAAGCCGAAGTCCATGATGGCATCGGTGCCGCGGCCCACGCTGGCGAGGAGCTTTTCGTTCTTCGGCCCGGCGTAGATCGTGAACTGCCGTTCGAGCGCCTGGCCGGGCGGCAGCGTCGCCGAGGGATAGCTCAGGGAAGTTTCCAAGCCGTGCGGTTCGCGCACCACTTTCGAGTCGGCAGCGATTTCCGCGACGGTGGGCGGCGGCAAGTTGATGCGATGCGCGGCGAACTGCGAGGCGTAGGAGTTGGTGTTCGCGGGCACGACGGTGACGGTGAAGAACTGGTTGTGCGCGGCGGCCCACAGAATGCGGTGGGGCCCCGAGGAATAATCCGGGCGCACCGGGCGGTTGCAGCCGAAGCCGCCATTGAACCACGCGTGATCGATGTGCTCGGGCTTCGCGCCGTTGTACCAGAACACGCCCATCGTGGTCATGTCGTCGTGGGGGCCCATCGGCGTGGCGGTGCCGCCGCTGATTTGCTGCTCGGGCAGCAGGATGGCCGTGGCCGCCGTGTTCTCGACGCGGACGCGCGCGGTGATTTGATAATTGCTGCCGAGGTCGAACTGCTTCACGACGCGCAAACCGGACGGCAACATTTTTTCCGCCGTGAGCGTGGTGGTGGAAGTGCGGGTCAGCTTGAAGTTGTTGTCGCCCAGCGCGTCGCCGGCCTGCATGGCGAGCACGGGAACGCGTGCGTGATCGTTGAGGATGGCAAACTGATTCGTGCCTTGCGGACGATCACAGCCCACGGTTTCGAGGAAGCCCTTCAACTGCACCTGCTTCAAACCGCCGCCGCGCGACGTGAAGGTGAGGATGGCATCGCTCGTTTCAAAAATCTCCACCGCTTCCGGCGCGTCCGCCGCGATGGCGATAACTTGGTTCGTGCTGCTGACCGTGGCGACCTGCGTCGGGGCAACGACATTCGTGACGACCGTGCCGGTGGCGTTGGTCACCAGCGTGTTCGAGGCGGACGCGACGAGGTTGGTCTGGCGCGGCGGCAGCTTGGTGGGCGGGTACCAGATGCCCACGAGCCATTGCCAGAGAAAGAGCGCGCCGAACGACGCGACGAGAAGGAGAACTGTTTTGCGATCCATGAAATTTTGAGCGCGAGCTAGCCGCGCGGTGAAAGTGAGGGGTTGAAGTTACCAACGGCTGGAGCGCGGCCTTCAGGCCGCTTCACCGTGCTGAGTTCGAGCGGGCCGAAATAATTCAAAGCCGTTGACTGGTGAACATTGAAGTGGCCTAAAGG
>JANNGC010000173.1:0-2837 GCA_031380445.1 Pedosphaera sp. | reverse complement strand
AAAGATTTCTCGTGTCCCCGTTTGCAGACCGTAGGCGAAAACTAGCCAAGCGCCCCGGCCTGTCAACGGAGTTTCCCGGCCCACACTGGAAGCCGGCGCTCCCAGTGCAGGCCAGGAAACTCCGTTGACACGCCGGGGCGCTTGGCTAGTTTCCGCACACGGTTCGCGGGCGAGGAGACGAGACGTTTTGGAATCCCGCCACGACCACAACCACGAGAAATCATTTATGAAAAACATGACCAAACGCAGTTTCATTCTCGTGGCGGCGCTCGGTGCCTTCGCTGCCACTGGTTGCCGCACTCCGAAAACACCTGCTCCCGAGCCGCCTGCGAAAATCCCCATCACCTCGATTCGTGTTGGCAATTTTCAGTGCGATGACGCGGTAACGGCGCAAGCAGTCAGGAATGTTTTTATCGAAATGTTGATGCTTCGCGGTGATGCCAAATTGGTTCGGGAGGGCGAGGCAGATGTAGTGATTGAAGGCACTGTCACCACTGCGAAGGGCGAATCTTCATCCAGCAGAATTGGCGGTGGTCGGGATTGGGTGGCGGGCAAGAGTCAGGGGACTGGCGGCGATTACGTCTCCGGGATCACTTCCATCGCGCTGCGCAATGGTGAAATTCTGACCTCTGCATCTTGGGGCCAAGTAATTGCCAGTGGACGCGAGTTGCTGCCTCCTGAGTCAGTAGCTCGGACTGCCGCTGATCGAATGCTTGCCGCTCTGTTGCGAGAAGGGCTGAAGCGGCGGCAGGACAGATAAAGCACGCGGACGCGGCGGTGAAGAAGGACGCGGCGGACGCGATTTTCGCCTTGCAGAAGAAGTAATTCTCACGCGGGAAATTTTTCAGGCGCATCCTGCGAGAGCGGGGTGCGCTTTTTTATTTTGCGGTTGGTCGAAAATTGCGCGCGCGATTTTTGAGAGCATCGGAAAAGCGGCGCTAAAGCGACCGCACTCCAAACGCTCCGCGATTTTTGAGACGTCTGATGGCTTGCCATTACCCACACGCATTCTCCCTCACCCCAGCCCTCTCCCGCTGGGAGAGGGAGAAGCGCAGCCAGCCTCCTGCGAGCGAGGCGCGTTCTTTCTGTTCGAGCGCGGACGGACTGGCTCCCTCTCCCAGCGGGAGAGGGCTGGGGTGAGGGAGAACGGTGCGTCATTTTCAAGATCTGGGTAAGGACAAGGCGTCTGATGTAGCGCGCCAGCGTTTGGAGTGCGGTCGCTTTAGCGCCGCTTTCGGGGTGTGGTCATTTGAGGACGCGCGCTCACTCCGGCTTCGTCGTCACGAAATTCTTCCCATCCCGCTTGCACAAAATCTGAACGACGTGGCGTCCCGAATAGAGCACGGGTGGCACGCCGCCGCCGGGCATGATCCACTGGCCGGCCATGTAGAAATTTTCCAGCCCCGGCAAACTTTTCGGCAGCAGCGTGCGCAAGGCTTTCGGCGTGGGCACCCAGCCCATGAACGCGCCCTTGTGATTCAGCGTGTAGCGCCACGTTGTGTAAGGCGTGGCCATGTCGGTGAGTTCCACTTGCGCAGTGAGGCCGGGAAAGTGCGGCTCCAGCCGTTCCAGCGCCTCGGCGCAGACGCGCTTTTTCTCCACCTCGTAGCGCGGACGGTCTTGCATCAAGTCCGCCCAAAATTCCCAGTCCGAATGCAGCAGCACTTGCACAATTGTTTTGCCGGGCGGCGAAAATTTCGGGCCGTAGTTGAAGATGCGGACGGGAAATCCCTGGATGGTCACGTGCCCGATGGTCATCGGCTTTTGCAACAGCAGGAAGCGCAACGGCTCCTCGCCGGGGAATTCACGGCCGACGCCGAAGCTGATCGTGACGATGGGGCAGAGGTGCGCCCAATTCTTATAGCAGTCCTTCAGCTTCGGGCTGGTGTAACGGTCGCCGAGCAAGTCGAACAACGTGCTGTGGCCATCGCCGGCGGACACCACGACATCCGCGCGATGCTCCGTGCCGTCCGCCAGTCGCACGCCCACGGCACGGCTATTCTCGATCAGAATTTCCTTCACCGTGGCGTTGTAAGTCAGTTCGCCGCCGAGCGCTCGGTAGCGTTCCTCGATGCTGGCCACGAAGTCGGAGCAACTGCCTTCGAGCAAGCCCATCTGCCGGTTCGCCATCATGGACATGATCAGCATGAGGAACCACACCGGCACCTCGGGCAGAAACAAGTTCACGAGCATCCTGCGCAAGGTGTCGTTCTTCAGGCTGCGCGCGAAGACTTCGGTCGGTTGATTGAGCGGCCCGCCGAAATACGGCAGCACCCGGCGCAAGTGCCACGCCTGTTTCAGCAAACCGGTGACGCCCAGCAACTCCGGCGGCTTCTCCAGCGTCCCGAAAATATCCGTGCGTTGAAACGCGCGCGCGCCGCGCAAGAATTGATCGATGAAGCGCGCGTCCTCCGGCGCGATGGCTTTCAACTCACGCGCCAGTTTGTCGAGATCGCCGGTGAAACTCACCTCACGGCCAGTGACTTCGTCCGTGAAGTGGACGAACGATTCGAGGTCGGGAAAACGCCGTCCGTGCATCAGTCCCAGTTCGCGATAAATTTCGTGGCACGCGAGTCCCGGGCGGTGGCCCATCAGGTAGTGAATGCCGCCATCGATGAGGTAGCCGCGATTTTTCCACGCCTTGGCCACGCCGCCCGGTTCGCTGTGATGTTCGAGAATCCGCGTGCGATAGCCGTTCATCCGGCCATAGCAGCCCGTGGCCAGCCCCGCCAGCCCCGCTCCGATGATGATGATGGATTTGTCAGCCATGTGTCCGTGAATCGTGTCGCTGCTACCAACGGGAGACTGGAAAGTCTCCCAACTTGCCGGCTGGAAAG
>JANNGC010000423.1:0-1913 GCA_031380445.1 Pedosphaera sp. | reverse complement strand
CCGACGACCGTGAACGTATATCAGAACGGCACTGAAACCCCGTTGTTTTCCATCCACCGGCCCGTCGCGTTTTTCCGCTCGAAAGTGCGCGTCACGGGACCAGGCGGGGCGAAACTGGGCCACTTCAAGAGCAAGTGGTTCAGCCCAGCTATTCTCATTTTGCCGGTTTGGGTTGGGAACGCGTGAGTGGGGCGGGGCGATAATGGAGGGGTGACGGAAGTGATCCAGCTCGCTGGTGCCGGAGCCGGGCATGGCTCCGCGCACACGCCCGGCGGCGTGTGTTCCTGCGCCCGGGCGGGTCTCAGCTTTTTGCGATGGCGTGCGGACCGATCTCCAGGCCCTGCATCATGAAATCCATCAGGCGCGTCCAGTTCTCGAAAGGCAGATACGTGGTCAGTGCGCGCAGGTGCTCAAAGAATGTCCGCCGCGCCCCGACCTTGGTGCGGATGAGTTGATAGTCCGCATCGGCCAGCTCCAGAAAGGTGTGCAGCGCGAAGGCCAGCAGGTTCAGCGTCGCCAGCAACGAGGACAGATGCTCCTTCCCATGTCCGAAATTGTGTTCGAGATGATAGCCCTTCGTTTTCAGCACGTTGTTGTTTTCGTTCTCGATCTTCCAACGGGCGCGCCCGGCGGCGACCAGCCCGGCCACGTTGCCGGCGGTGATGGCCCAGTCGGTGATGAAGGCGTTGTGATAAAGAACGTTCCCGTCGTCGTCGCTCACCGTCACGTCGCACCAGTTGACCTTCAACGCGTCGTCCGAGTCGGTCAGCGGCACCGCGTGCGCCCAGCGATAAACGTGACGTTCCCAACGTTTGGACCTGCCCTTGGTCCGCAGCGTGAGCGTGTGCAGATCGCGGCCCGGCTCGAGCGCCTCCACCCACTGACTCAGGTGCGGATGCGACGCGGGTTTGCACGTGAACAGAAAATGAAACCCGTGCAGCAGCACCTGCCGGCAGAAGGGCTGGTGCGCGTAGAGATCATCGCCCAGCAACGTGTCGTTGCCCGTGTGATAGCGCGCGGCGTGCGCCGCCAGCCAGCGCTTGGCCGCGGCGATCTCGCAATCCTGCTTCGCATGTCCGTCCTGCGGCGTGATGAACTCCGGCCGCAACGGCACCACCTGCGCGTGGCCGGGACTGACGATGACCGGCGTGATGGCGCTGTGAAAATGCGTGGTCTGGCCGTCGGCGTGCGTGATGCAGGAACACTTCGGGCAGTGAATGTTTTTGGACTGGGAGGAGAAATACCACGTCGCATCCAGCGCGATGAGCCGGGTGTTTTGCACGGCCCGCATGGCCGGCAACAATCCGCGTTCATCAAAGGCCCGGTGCAGATCATCGAAGAGCGGCATCAGATGTTCCGGCGCGACGGAGTCGAGCGTCTGGCGGATGTGATTGTCCGTGGGGATGCGCGCGACCTGGAAGAGGGAGCGGGCGTTGTTGCGGGCGCGGGACAGCTCCATGTTGCGCTGGAAATTCAGGAACGAAGGACACTGGGTGAAGAACACCGAGAAGGCGGCCAGCGCGATGTCGGCCATGGAGAACTGGGTGTTGGTGCCGGTGCGCGGGTCCGGCAGCGCGCCTGCGACGGCGCGCACGCGGGCGATGAGGTCATCGAAACCGAGCAGCTTCACGCGGCTCTTGATGGCGGTACGGGATCAAAAGTACAAGTGACAATCGTGTGACAATTTCCTGTGCTCCGCCGCCAACCCACTCCCATGCCCTCTCTGGACGCTGCCACGCCCAACCCCATCCTTCAAAATGAGAATAGCTGCGGACGAGGCTGGAGGAGATCGTGTGTCCCGCTTTGCACGATGGCTTGGTGAGTTTCGTACGGCGGGCGGATCTGAGCCGGAGGTTGTCGCGTCCGACCATGATTCCCACCCCACCTGCCGAAAGCGGTGGAGGGCCGCCGGG
>JANNGC010000127.1:0-5519 GCA_031380445.1 Pedosphaera sp. | reverse complement strand
GGTGGGGTTTTTTGTTGCCCGAATCCCAAACGCCTTGATTGAAACCGGGCGACAAATTACGACACGCTCAAGATCATGTTGAAGAATCCAGGAACCAAGTATCGCCCGTTCCCGCTTATTGCCCTGCCGAACCGGCAGTGGCCGGGCCGGTCCCTGAACCGCGTGCCCATCTGGTGCAGCGTGGACTTGCGCGATGGCAATCAGGCCCTCGCCGTCCCGATGAACGTCTCGCAAAAGCTGGAGCTGTTTCAGGCGCTCGTGGGTTGCGGGTTCAAGGAGATCGAGGTGGGCTTCCCGTCGGCGTCGAACACCGAGTTCGCCTTCAACCGCCTGCTCATCGAGAAGAACCACATTCCCGACGACGTGACCATTCAGGTGCTCGTGCAGGCGCGCGAAGACTTGATTGAAAAAACCGTGCAGTCGCTCATCGGCGCGAAGAAGGTCATCATTCATCTCTATAACTCCACCTCGCCCGCCCAGCGGCGCGTGGTGTTTGGCAAGTCGAAGGACGAAGTCAAAGCCATCGCCGTCCAGGGCGCGCAATGGATCAAGGACCGGCTCCACCGGCTTCAGGGCACGGACGTGAGGTTGCAGTATTCGCCGGAAAGTTTCTCCGCCACCGAAGTCGAGTTCGCGAAAGAAATTTCCGAAGCTGTCATGGACGTGTGGCTGCCCACGCCGCAGCGGAAGATGATCCTGAACTTGCCCGACACCGTGGAAGTCGCGATGCCCAACGTGTATGCCGATCAGATCGAATGGATTTGCACGAACATCAAGAGCCGCGATTCCCTCCTCAGCAGTCTGCACGCGCACAACGACCGCGGCACCGGCGTGGCCGCGACGGAACTCGGCCTGCTCGCGGGCGCGGATCGCGTCGAGGGCACCTTGTTCGGCAATGGCGAGCGCACCGGAAATCTCGATGTCGTCGTTGTGGCCATGAATTTCTACATGCACGGTCTCGACCCGAAGCTCGACTTCTCGAACCTCAGTTCGCTCATCCAAGTGTATGAGCGTTGCACCGGCATGACCGTGCCGCCGCGCCAGCCGTACGCGGGCGAACTCGTCTTCACCGCCTTCAGCGGATCGCACCAGGACGCGATCAAGAAAGGACTCGCGGAATGGGAAGGCCTGGCGCGTGAGCACTGGGACGTGCCATATCTCAGCATTGATCCGGCGGACATCGGGCGCGAATACCGCGAAGTCATTCGCGTGAACTCGCAGTCCGGGAAGGGCGGCGTGGCCTACTTGCTCGAAAGCGAATTCGGCATTGCCTTGCCGAAGGACATGCAGCGTGAGTTCGGCCCCATCGCGAACGACTTGGTGGACGCCCTCGGCCGCGAAGTCACCGCCGCCGAACTCAAGGCGATGTTCTGGAAAGAATACGTCGGGCGGAACGCGCCGTGGCAATTGTCCGGCTTCGAGACCGAGAGCAAAAATGAAGTCGTGAAGTGCCGTGCGCAATTGCTCCGCGACGGTCAGTCGGTGCAAGTCTCCGGCGAAGGCAACGGCCCGCTCGCCGCCCTCGTGCATGGGCTGACGAAAATTGGCGGGCCGCGTTTTGAAATCGCCAACTACAGCGAGCACGCCCTCGGCTCCGGCGAGGAAGCGGCGGCCATCGCCTACATCCAAATCAAGGCCGCCGACGGCAAGGTGCGCTGGGGCGCGGGCGTGGACACGAACATCGCCTTCGCGTCCGTGCGCGCGGTGTTGAGCGCGCTGAATCGCCTCGGCGACCTGGGGTGAGGCGCGGCCCAGTTCCGAAACGCCTCTCCGATTTGAGCGCGGCGCGGTGAGGACACCGCGCCCGACCACGTCCGGCACGGCAGAAGCCGCAAAGGATTGCTGCGGGCAGCGCCAAGGCACGCCGGGCGCTACTTTTCCCTGTGATGGCACAAAAATCATTCAAGCTTCGGCAGCAGCGCAACGTTCTGGCAAAGTTCTCAAACGGCCCGTCGCCGATATTCTGATTGGAGCCTTTGCTTCACGGTTCGATGGTCTTCTCTCCCGCAACCCGGCGGACTTCCGGCCAAACTTTCCGAAATTGAATCTCCCGGTGCCTTAGCAGATGGGCGTCCCCGTCGGTACACGGCCCGGTCGAGGCGGAGCGGAAATTTGTTTGGATTTTGGATTTTGGATTTTGAAATTTGTTCCGGCACTCTCCGCGCCCAATGAATCGCATCGATCAACGGTTCGCGCAGTTGCGGGCCGCACAGCAAAAGGGTTTTGTCGTCTATATCGGGGCCGGGGATCCGACGCTCGAAGCCACGCGCCAGCTTGCGCTCGCCTTCGACAAAGTTGGCGTGGATGTATTGGAACTCGGCGTCCCTTTCAGCGATCCGCTCGCCGATGGCTTGGTCAACCAACTCGCCGCCCAGCGCGGTTTGGAATCCGGCACCACGCCGAAGAAAGTTTTGGAAACGGTCGCCGCCATTCGGCGCGAGTCACAGGTGCCGCTCGTCCTCTACATTTACTTCAACCTCATTCACAAGCAGGGGCTGAAGCAGTTCATCGACGATGCGGCGAAGGCGGGCGTGGACGGTCTGCTCGTCCTCGATCTGCCACCGGAGGAGTCTGAGAACTATGAGGCGCTGATGGCCGCCGCCGGTTTGTGCAACATCTACCTCATCGCGCCCACCACGCCCGAGGAACGCATGGAACTGATCGCCCGGCGCGCGCGCGGTTTTATTTATTACGTCTCCCGCGAGGGCGTGACCGGGATGCAGAGCAAAGTTTCCGACACCATCGCCTCGATGACGGCGAAGATTCGCGCGCACACCAAACTCCCCATCGCCGTTGGCTTCGGCATCTCGAATCCGGAACAGGCCAAGCTCGTCGCGCAGCACGCCGAGGCCATCGTGGTGGGCAGCGCCATCGTCCAGCAAATCGCCGAACACGGCCACAGCGCGGACTTGGTGCCGGTGGTGAATGAGTTCGTCCGTTCGCTGGCGCGCGCGGTGAAGCCGTAAAGTTCAGGCCAGGTTGCGACGATAGGCTACCAATTGAAAAAAGTTCTGATGAAAGCAAAAACCAACAACTCGGATCGGTTCGTCATCATCATGGCTGGGGGGCGCGGCGAGCGCTTCTGGCCGATCAGCCGTGAGAAGACGCCCAAGCAGCTCATCACGCTGCTCGGCAAAACATCTTTTCTCCAGCAAGCCGTCGAGCGCGTGCTGCCCGTCGTGCCGTTGAAGAATATCTTCATCATCACCAACGCCGTGCAGGCCCCGGAAGTGCGCCGGCAACTGCCCAAGCTGCCCAAGGACAACGTGGTGGCCGAGCCAGTCGGACGCGACACTTGCGCGGCGGTCACACTCGGCGCTGCGCTCGTGGGCGCGCGGTCCACCACGGGCGTCATGGCGGTGCTGCCGGCGGACCACGTCATTCCCGAGGAGAAAAAATTTCAGCAGGTGTTGAGTGATTGTTTTGACCTCGCGTCACGCGGGCGGGCCATCGTGACCATCGGCATCAAGCCCACCGAGCCGGCCACGGGCTACGGCTACATTCAGACGGGAGAACCATTGCCGCCGCCGCAAGGTGCGAAGCCTTACAAGACCACGTTCTTCCGCGCCGAGCGTTTCGTGGAGAAGCCGAATCTGGAGAAGGCGCTCGAATACGTGAACAGCGGCCACTACCGCTGGAACGCCGGCATGTTCATCTGGTCCTTCGTGACGGTGACGGAAGGATTGCAGAAGCATCAGCCGGAAATGTTCGAGGCCTGTCAGCGCTGGTTCGCGGCGGGAAAAAACCCGGCCAAGCTGAACAAGATTCTCGCCAAGGAATATCCCGCGATTAAGAAAATCTCCATCGACTTCGCGCTGATGGAGCACGCGCAGAATGTCGTGTGTGCCGATGGCGCGTTCGCGTGGGACGACCTCGGCGCCTGGCCCGCGCTCGCGCGCCATCTCAAGCCGGACGCGGAAGGCAATTGCGCCGTCGGCGATTTCATCCATGTGGATGCCGCGCGCAACATCATCTTCGACGCCCGCACCAAGAACCGCACGCCCATTGCCGTGGTCGGGATGCGCGACTCCATTCTCGTGCAAACGGACGATGCCGTGCTCCTCGCGCACAAGTCGCAGGCGCAGAAGATCAAGGACATGGTGAAAAAGCTCTCCGAGGACGCGCGGCTGAAGAAGCTTGTGTAGTCAGTTGGCTCAGAACTTTCACTGGCGGCGTCTCGTTTCGAGCGCCGCTTTTTGCTGCCCTTGCGCGCAGTCCTCCTTGCCCGCACCTTGCCAAAGACATGAGCCATCATCACGCACACCAGAAGATGGATCGGCTGCGGCGCGCGCTGCGGCTCGACCGGGCGCAGCCCCTCGCGCGGAAAATCATTGTCGGGTTGCTGGGTGGCATCTGTCTCGTCGCGGGCCTTGTGATGATTTTCTTTCCCGGCCCCGCGTTTATTTTCATTCCGCTGGGCCTGCTGCTCCTGGCCAGTGAGTTCAATTGGGCCAAGCCGTGGGCGCGTCGGGTACTGGATGCCTTGCGCCAAGTGCGGATCAAGTGGCGGCTGTGGCGCAGACGCCGCGCCCGCACTGCGCCCGCCAAAGTTTAGCGCCTACTTCTTCGCGTAGATTTCGCCCGGCGTTTTCAGCATCGGCTCGGTGATTTTGAACTCTGCCCCATCGGCATTCACCGAGCGGAAGAAGCATGACTGGTAGCCTTCGTGGCAGGCCGCGCCGACTTGCTCCACTTGAATCAACAGCGTGTCTCCGTCGCAATCGAACGCGAGGTCTTTGACCGTCTGCGTGTGGCCGCTCTCCTCGCCCTTCATCCAGAACTTCTGCCGCGAGCGGCTCCAGAAATGCGTCTTGCCCGTGGCGATGGTGCTCTCCAGCGACGCGCGATTCATCCACGCCATCATCAGCACACGTCCAGTGGACTGCTCTTGGATGATGGCTGGGATCAGCCCGTCCGCGTTGAACTTCAGCTTCTCGTAAAAACTCATGACGGGCGGAATGTTGGGCATGAGCGGGGAAATGCCAATCTCAAGCTGGTTGCGATGAGGGGAAAGAAACCGGCACTAACTAATCGCAGGCTCTTGAACTGGCGCGGAACGCGAAGTGGAAACCGTGGAAATTTCCGGCGCGGGCAACTGGGTGATTTCTTCTTCGCGCGCTTCGCCGGGATTGTTCACCGCGACCGGGGACACCTGTTTCCGGGCTGCCGCCGCAAGCGCCAGCACGAACACCAGCGCCACAGTCAACCAGACCAGTCCGCCAATCAAAATGAAGGTGAGCATGGTTTTGTCTCCGCCCAAATCTTTCGTCATTCTTTGTGAATAACGTGTGAACAGCCGGTGAATAACACTGCCTCTCAGCCGTCGTCAACAATTTGGTCGGGGTGTGATTGGATGGAATGGAGCATCGGTCTCTGACCCGGAAGACTGATCCATGAGCCGGGTCGGAGACCGGCGCTCCAATGGAGTGATTACGCCAGCACGCTTTTCACCACGCGTCCGCTGACGTCGGTGAGACGGTAGTAACGGCCCTGAAATTTGTAGGTCAGCTTCTCGTGGT
>JANNGC010000125.1:0-2533 GCA_031380445.1 Pedosphaera sp. | reverse complement strand
CCGCGCGCCGCCGCCCAAGTCGAGTACGGCGTCGGCAGCGAATAAACAATTTCCAGCGCGGGCCGCAGCGCCGCGTTCGTCGCGTAATCGCTGGAGCGAAACGTCCAGCCGTCGCCCGTGCCGCTGCTCGACGGACGAATGACCCAGCCACGGTTCGCCGTGCCGGCCTTGAACAGCTCCACATCAGCCGTGACATCAAAAATCGTCGGCCCGCCGTCCACGTCCGGCACGGCGGAGAAGGACGCCGTGGTCGCCGACTCCACGTCGTTCGCGCTGACGCCGCCGCCCGTGCTGTTCCACGTCGCGGTGTCGGTCCAGTCCACGATCATGCGGTGCGAACGGAACGTGTCGTTCGAGTCGAAGTCCGCGCCGTTCAAGCTGAGCGGCGTGTGGCAGATCAATTTCGCGGAGTGAATCACCGCGTTCGTCGGCACCTGGTTCGTGGCGGAGCCGAACAGGTTGTCGAAACGGAGGAGCACTTGCCCCGTTTGATTCCCCGCCGCCGCGCCCGTGTCGAGGTCGGCGGTCAAATCCTGATTCGTCGCGTAGCTCGTGTCGGGAAATTCCTGCCAGAGCTGCGTGTCGCGCGCGCTGGTGTAGCCGTTCAAGCCTTGCTGAAACGTGGCCACCGTCACCGTCGGATCCGTGGCGAACGGTCCAACAATGGAACGCGTCTGCGCGGCAGAACCAGCGTGCGTGGTGCCATACATGTCCTCCAGCGTGCGGAGCAAATGATGCAGCGTCCACGTTCCGCCCGCGATGGTGCCGTTGCGGAGATTCGCGCCGTGGAAGACGGTCGCGATCTGGTTGTCCTGGTTATAGTCGTCCTCGTCCCAGGTGATGATGAGCAGGCTGTTGTTCGTGCGCGCCCAGACGGCGTAGGCGTTGAGATTCGCCAGCAGCCAGTCGTCGCCCATCTTACGCGAACCGTCGTGCATGTCGTTGAGTTGATTCGGCACAATGATGCTCACGGTGGGCAACAGATTGAAATTCGTCGGGAACTGCGTGAACGCGCGATTGACCGTGCCGGTGAGCTGGTTGGCGGGCATGGGCGAAACTTTCGCCACCCAGTTCGCCCACGGGTTGTGCTTGCGCCGGTAATGGACGTTCGGCTCCGTGGCCGAATGCGGATCGTAGTCGGCATAATCACCCGCGCCCGCCGCCTCGATCTGCTCGCTGTAGCCCGCGAAGGTGAAGCCTGCCGCGATGATCTCCGCGCCAAGATTGGGCGTGGTGAACGGATACGTGGCCGTCGGCGTGACGGAAAAGTTCGGCGGCAGATTGTCATCCAGCACGCCCTGGTTGCCGCCGGAGAAAAGCTGGAGATAGTTCGGCTGGCTCGGATGCTCGATGGCGAACATCGCGGCCATCGAAACACCGCCCGTCGCCAACGACGTGATGTAGGGGGCGTTCACCAGGTCGCCGACGATTTGTTCCACCGTGCGGTTTTCCTCCACCACGATCACGACGTGATCGTAGCGCGGCGGTGCGGCGCGCAAACTCGCGGACAGGAGCAGGCAGCCGTTGGCAAAGAGGCCGAACGCCGCACTCGCGAACCCTCGTTTGAAGTTGTGCATCGTCCGCAAACCCTGTGGCCGAAAAATGACAGCAACATGGAGGAGGGCATGACAATTTGTTCATCCGCCAACGAGGGGCGCGTTCAGTGCAGAGAACGTCGGTGTCCGAGGAGCGCTGATTTCAAAATCGGCGCGTGCCACCTCTGCCAATGATCCCGCCGATTTGAAAATCGGCGGTCTAAAAGTTTCCTACCGGTTCGGCTGCGGCGTGTAGCGCAGATACGGCTTCACGCGGCGATGCCCCTTCGGGAAGCTCGCGGGAATCTCCTCGTCCTTCACCGCCGGCGAGATGATGCAGTCCTCGCCGTCCTTCCAGTTCGCGGGCGTGGCGACTTTGAACTTCGCCGTGAGTTGCAACGAATCAATCACGCGCAGCAGTTCGAGGAAATTGCGCCCCGTCGAAGCCGGATACGTGAGCGTGAGTTTGATCTTCTTGTCCGGGCCGATGATGAACACCGAGCGCACAGTGAAGGTGTTGTCCGCGTTCGGATGAATCATGTCATAGAGCGCGGCGACCTCGCGCTGCGGGTCGGCGATGATGGGGAAATTCATCTGCGTGCCCTGCGTCTCGTTGATGTCCGCAATCCAGCCGTGGTGCGATTCAATCGCGTCCACGCTCACCGCCGCGACCTTGGTGTTGCGCCGGTCGAACTCGATTTTCATCTTCGCCACCGCGCCCAGCTCGGTCGTGCAGACCGGCGTGTAATCCGCCGGGTGCGAAAACAGAATGCCCCAGCCGCCGCCCAGCCATTGATGAAAATCAATGTGCCCTTCCGTGGTGTCCGCCGTGAAGTTCGGTGCTTCGTCGCCAAGTCGCAGTGCCATAATTGTGTTCAGGTAAATTGCCGCCGGCTCCATGCCGACGGGAGCGGCAGATTACTGAAGGACGGAGGGGTTTCAATTCTGATTTCGTCCCGACATCGGAGCGCGGACCGCCGAGTCCGCGTGATCCAACT
>JANNGC010000107.1:0-3953 GCA_031380445.1 Pedosphaera sp. | reverse complement strand
GTGGAATGCTTTCCACGCGCGTGGCCCGGTAGCGCACCCGGCTGCCGGGCAACTCCTTCACGAGAGGGAAGCGGCGCAGCCACACGTTGGCCAGCCGGTGCAGGCGCAGCCCCGTCACGACACGACGCGCGAAGGCGGAACGGGAGAGCCACGAGACGAGTTTGCGCATGGCGGCAGCTTACGCGGATTTCTTCCGGTAGAGCAGGAAGGACGGATGCAGGAAGTTGTAGCGCACGAACTGGTGAGGTTGCAGTCCCACGTCCACGTATTCGAGATCGGGATGGGTCTTGGCCACGTAGTCCCGCCACTGCGGATTCGTCCATTGGGTCTGATGCAGCTCCAACCCCTCGTTGATGTCGCTGGTCTCGGTCGTCGAGGCGACGAAATAGCCGCCCGGCGCGAGGTGTTTGCGGATTTGCGTGAACACCTGGTCGAGGTCCGGCGTGGCCATGTGCTCCATGACTTCCCAAGCGGTGATGAGATGAAACTGTGCGGGCCGCCCGTCGAGCGTCACTTGGTAAGGCTTGGTGATGTCGCAGGTGAAGAGGTTGATGTTGGCGAGCGTGGCCCAGTTGGCGCGCTTGAACTTGAGCGAGTAGTCCGAGCCTTCCAGTCCAACGCCGCGCCATTTCAGTTTCATGAAATCGGCCACGAGCTGGCCGCCTGAGCAGCCGAGGTCGAGGAAATTGAGCGTGTTGGTGCCGGCCTTGAGTTCGCGTCGCAGATACTCGTCCATGTGCAGGACGAACTTCTTGTTCGTGCTGTTGTTGGAGGCCGTGCCCTTGGGCGCGAGGTGATCGGGCGACTCGAAGGCGATGCGGAAATTGGTCTCTACTTGGAAAGTGCCGAACGGCTCCGGGCGTCCGCTCACGCGACCTGGACGGGTGAAGAGAAAGAAAAACTCCCAGGCCGGGCGGTAGAGACGCACATAGACTTCGCGCCAGACACGGCGAAATTCGCCGCGCAGCAAAAGGCGGATGGCCAGAAGGACGTTTTCAAACATGGGGGCGGAAGCTAAACCGGCGTGGGCGCTGAATTCCAGCGGGAAAATTCAAAGGGGCGGGGTCAGGCATTCAAACGAGGACAGACCCAACTTCTCCCTTGCGTTGGGCGGCCCGCTCGGAGAGATTTCATGAGCCCTCCCGGGACATTATGAAACATCATCAATTCTACAAATCCGTTGTCGTTGCATTGTTCTCTGTCATCGCGTGGTCGGTGCGAGCTTTTGATGCGGCATCGTTCGCCCCTCATGTGGATTTCCCCGCCGCCAGCGCGCAGGTGAGCATGGCTTTGGGCGACTTGGACGGCGACGGCCGACCGGACGCGGTGACGGCGAATTATTGGACCGGCAACATCTCGGTCTATCGCAATCTGAGCACGACGGGCGCGGTCAACAGCGGTTCCTTCAGCCTGCCCGTAAACCTAGCCGCCGGTTCCATCCCCGTCCTCATCCGTCTGGCGGATGTCGATGCCGACGGCAAGCTTGACATCTTGGTCGTGAATCAGGGCAACGACCGCCTCTCCCTCTTCCGCAACATCAGCACGACGGGGACGCTGGGCAGCAACTCGTTTGCGGCCCCAGTGGAACTCGTCACTGCCGGCGACCCGCGCTGGGTGTCGCTCGCTGATCTCAACGGTGACGGAAAACTCGACCTCATGGTCGCCTGTTTCGCTTCGGGCGCGCTTTCGCTCTATGAGAACAACAGCACACCGGGCAGTTTTTCCTTCGGCCCGCGCGTGGATCTCGCGGGCAGCGTACCCACCGGGACCGTGGAGGCGGCGGACTTGGATGGGGATGGCAAACTCGATCTCGCCATCGGCAATGCCTACCAGCCCAATATTCTGATTTTTCAGAACACCCACGTGGGTGGCGCGCTCAGTGTAGGCTCCTTTGCCGCTCCGGTTTATTTTACTGCGGCCTCGGGGCCGCAGATCAGCTTCGGCGACCTGGATGGCGACGGCAAAATAGACATCGTGACGCCCAACTCTTTGGACAACACCGTGACCTTGCTGCGCAACGTCAGCACGCCGGGCATCATCGCCTCGAACTCCTTCGCCGCGCCGGTCAGTTTCGCCACCGGCAATTATCCCTACAGCGCGGCGTTGGCTGATCTCGATGGCGATGGCCGTCTGGACATTGCGATTGCCAACGCAGGATCCCACACGCTTTCCGTGTTTCGGAATCAGGCCACGAACGGCGGCTTCAACAGTGCTTCACTCGCTCCGCGCGTCGATTATCTGACTGGGACCGGACCGCGCATCACCGTGGTCGCGGACGTGGACGGCGATGGTTTGCTGGACCTTGCCGTGGCGAATCTAAGCCAGTCTTCCTTCTCCGTCTTTCGGCAGACCGGAACGAATGCGCCGCCGCTCCCTCCGCCCGTGCCCCCTGTTGATTACGGAGATTTCAATCCCTCCCGTGATTTTTCCGCCTCGGAAAATCCGGCCGGTGCGTGGGGCTACGGATGGAAGGGCGCTTTGGACGGAGCCTTCACGCTCTCGCCCTTGGCCCACGTGGCCTCCAGTGACAACGGCGTGCTGATCAATGGCTGGGCGGCCAATCAGCAATACGGTTTGCCCGCGCTCTACATCAACACGAACGCCAGCACGGCCGTCATCGGCGGCGGCCAGGCGGTCTTGCCCACCGGCACGCTCTGGGTGCATCCCGGCTGGGATGGACAGCCGGAAAACTTCGGCGTGCTGCGTTTCACCGCGCCGAGCAATGCGAACTACCGGGTGGCAGTGACTGCTGATTCCCTCTACACGGGTTATTACTCGGGCGACACGGATTTTCATGTCGTGGCTCAGGGCGTGGAAGTTTTTGCCCAATGGCTGCCGGCCACGGCGGGCGCGGCCTACGACGGCATCGTGACTTTGCAGGCGGGCGAGACTGTGGACTTGGCCGTGGGCCGGGGAGCGGACCATCATTCTTACGGAGCCGGGTTAAAAATTGCCGCGCTCATCACGCCCACGACCAACGCGGCCACCGCCGTTCCGACCGTCACGGTCACGAATCAAAATCCCAACTTCCCCGAACTAGTGGGCTGGTGGCCCGCCGAGGGCAACGGGGACGATGCCTCGGGTCAGAATCATCCCATGATGGTGAGTGGCGGACCTTCCTTCGTGTCCGGCCACAGCGGACAGGGCTTGCATCTGGATGGGGTGAATGATTACGGCCGCGTGAACGCTGCCCCGGATTTGGACCTCGGCAGCGGCGAAGGGCTGACCTTGGAGCTTTGGATCAATCCCTCCAACGTGAATCAGCAGCAGCCGTTGCTGGAATGGACCGACCGCGTCAGCGTCTTGGGGCTTCATTTGTGGATCGCGGTTGTTTCCCCGTGGGCGGGCGGTGGGCACGGATCCCTCTACGCCAACGTCATCGACCGTAACAACGTGGCCCATCATGTCTCCTCCGCTCCGGGAGTGCTGGTTCCGAATGTGTTTCAACACCTCGCCATGACCTACGCGAAGTCCAATGGTCTCGCCCGGCTCTACGTGAACGGCTTGATGGTGGCGCAGACCAACGTCGGTTCGCTCACTCCTGAGACACGCACGGAAATGTACGTCGGCTGGCGCACGCCCAACTACTACTTCAGCGGCGTGATGGATGAGATCAAACTGCACCGTCGTGCTCTGAGTCCGTCCGAGATTGCTGCTATCGCCGGGACCAATGCTCCGGCGACCAATCCTCCGCCAGTGGTGCCCCCGGTTTTGGCTTCTGATTACAATCTGTCCCGTGATTTTTCCCGGTCCAACAACCCGTCTGGTGCCTGGAGCCACGGTTGGAAAGGATCGCTGGCTGGAAGTTTCACTCCGCTCCCGATTCATTTCAGCGCGACCAGTGACAACGGAGTGCCGGTTTCCGGCTGGGCGGCCAACTCCACCTACGGTCTGCCCGCCGTGTACTGCAACACCAGCGCTAGCACGGCTGTCATCGGCGGTGGGCAGGCGGT
>JANNGC010000094.1:0-4140 GCA_031380445.1 Pedosphaera sp. | reverse complement strand
ATCAATTCCCGGTCGCAAGACAGACGCGCGTCAACGCGCCAGTGTTCGACCTGGTTGAACCGAATCCGTTTTGGAAATACGAAACGCCGCTACTTCGCCATCATCACTTCGATGGTTTCCTCGCGCTTGTGCGGCGCGTCCTCCTCGATCTCCACGTCGGGTTGCGACGGCGGGGGCACAAGCGGGCGGGAATTCTGATGCACCACGGCCGGTTCCTCGGTCTTGTGGAATTTCACGCTCACGATCCGGCTGACGCCGTGTTCCTGCATCGTCACGCCGTAGAGCACGTCGGCCATGCCGATGGTGCGCTTGTTGTGCGTGATGATGATGAACTGCGAGTGCTCGATGAACCGCTGGAGCACGCGCACGAAGCGGTTGATGTTCGACTCGTCGAGCGGCGCGTCCAGCTCGTCCAGCACGCAGAACGGGCTGGGCTTCACCTGGTAAATCGAGAAGAGCAGCGCCACGGCCGTCATCGTCTGCTCGCCACCGGAGAGCAGCGAGATGGTCTGCAACTGCTTGCCGGGTGGACGCGCCACGATGTCGATGCCGGACTCCAGCACGTCGTTTTCGTCGGTGAGGATGAGGTCCGCTTTGCCGCCGCCGAAAATCTCCACGAACAGGTTGCGGAAGTTCTCGCGAATTTGCAGGAACGTCTGCATGAACATTTCCTTCGTCTGCGTGTTGATGCGGTTGATCACTTCCATCAGTTCCGTCTTGGCCTTCACCAAGTCGTCGTATTGCGTGCTGAGGAAGGTGTGGCGCTGCTCGGTCTCCTCGTATTCCTCGATGGCCACGAGGTTGACCGGGCCCATTTCATCAATGCGCTTCTGCATCTCGCCAACCTGGCTGCTGATGGCGTCCCAATCCGTGCCCGCGCCGCTCGCGGCCATTTCCTCGGGCGAGAGCGTCTGAACTTTCGCCTGTCCCTCATCGGCGTAAGTGATGGTGATGCACTCGCTGCGGATGTCATCAATGCTGACCTGATACTTCTGCTGAATGCGCTCGCGCAGGTTCTGCACGCTCATGTTCTTCTGCGCGAGTTCCACGTCCACGGTGCCGCGTTGCTGCTGGAGCGACGTGAGCCGTCCGCGCTGGCCGCGCAAATTTTCCTCGCGCGAAGAGACATCGGCATCCACGCCGGACTTTTCTTCGACCAGCCCAGCGGTGCGCGTGTTGACGATTTCGCGGTCGTGCTGGAGGCGTTCGATCTGTTGACGTGAATCGGCGTTCTCCAATTCCGCCTGTTCCTTGCGCTTGATGCAGGAACTGATTTCGCCACGACGCTGAAGTGCAAGGGCGTTGAGTTCCTGAATGCGCTGCTCCAACGGGCCGCGCTGTTTGCCGAAGGAAGCGGCGAGCTGTTCGTCCGTCGCGAGCAAGACTTTCGTCTCGGTCAGCGCGGCGGTGGCGGTGTCGCGGTGCTGGCGGAGATCGTCGAGGCCGGTGCCGAGTTGCGTCACGAGTTCCTGCGCGGCCTGTTCGCGCTGTTCGCACTCGGCGACCTGCGCGGCGAGGGCGGCACGTTTGTCGTTCCCGGCTTTCTCCTGCGCGGCGAGGCTTTGAATCTCGTAAACGACGGTGTCGATCTTCTGGTGCAGCACGCGCTGGGAATTTTGCAGCGCCTTGAACTCGCCCTCGTGCGTGGCGATGGCGACTTCCTGCGCGCGCAGTTCCGTCTGCGCCTGCTGGAGGCTGGCTTGCAGCGCGGTCTGCTCGCTCTGCAACGCACCCTTGCCACGGCTGATTTCGTTGACCTGCTCCTGAAGCGTGGCGAGTTGCGCCTGCAACTCCTTGATCTGGTTCTTACGGCCGAGAATCGAGGACGGTGCCTTGCCGTTGTTGCTGCTGTTGACCGAGCCGCCGGTGTAAATGCCGTGGCGGTTGAGCAATTCACCGCCGCGCGTGACATAATCAAACTCACCCTTCGTCTCGCGCCATGCGCTGGTGGCGGCGGCGAGATCGTCCACGATGATTAGGCGGCCGAGCAACGCGGCGATCAGCGGGCGAATGGAATCGTCGGCTTCGATGACTGAAAGCGCGAGCGTGCCGACGGTCTGCTCCGACGTGAGCGGCGCGTTGGCGGCGCTCTGCAAACCAAGCGCCGCGATGCTGGCGCGGCCCTGCTTGTTGCTCGCGAGGCCGGCGAGAATTTCCTGCGCGGACTCGGGCTGTTCGGTGAGCACGAGCTGTAAGTTGTGTCCGAGCGCGGATTCGACGGCGGCGATGTATTCGTCCGGTACGCGAATCTTGTCGGTCAGCGAACCGAGGACGGACTTGGACTGCTTGAGTGCGGCTTGCGCACCCGCGCCGAAACCTTCATGCGATTCTTGCAACTGCTCGAGCACGTTCAGGCGCGACTTCTTTTCAGCCTGCTGACGTACCACGCCATCCAGCTCCTGACCGATGCGATTCAGTTCGACCTGAATCTCCTTCAAGCGGGCCTGCCGTTCCTCGACGGTGCCGCGACTGGTCGCGACGTTCAGCTTCTCGGATTCGACATTCGCGGCAAACTCGTGCAAGCGCGTTTCGAGGCGCGCGCGTTCTTCTTCGAGCTGAATCTTCTCGGATGAAAGTTTTTCGAGGCGCACGACGTTGCCTTCCTTGAGCAAGTCGAGTGCGTTGATCTCATTGCGCACGCGGGTCAATTGCTGCGCGGCGGCGAAGGCGTCCGACTGCGCTTTGCGCATCGCGTCCTGCTTGGCGATCAGCTCCTGCTCCACGGCGCGCAAGGCGTCGTGCTTCTGCTGCAACGTCTGGCGATGCAACGCGAGCGCGGCGGTCGCGGTGTTGAACTTTTCGGTGACGAGCGCGAGTTCATCTGTCGCCATGCGACCACGCTCCTCGGCTTCGGTGATATCGCTGAGGGCGCGCGTGTTCTGCTGTTCGAGTTCGCGCAGGCGTTCTTCGTTGAAATGAATGCGGCTGTCGTGGCGGTCGCATTCGCCTTTGAGTTCCATGCCCTTGCGCTGCGACTCGGCGATCTGCTCTTCGAGTTCGGAAAGGCGTGAGCGCAAGAGCAGGATTTCATCTTCCGCGCGCAGCAAACTTTCGCTGCAAATTTCCATGTCCATCCGCAGGCGCGCGGCGGTCGCCTCGCGCTCGCTGATTTCCGCCGCCAACACATCGAACTGATGACGCGCGAGCTGCGTCTCGAGATGGCGCAGTTCGTCGGCGATTTGTTTGTAGCGACGCGCCTTGCCGGCCTGACGTTGCAGCGAACCGATCTGCCGCTTCACTTCGCGGATGAGGTCAGCGATGCGCAGGAGATTCTGCTCGGTGTATTCCATCTTCCGCAGCGCCTCTTTCTTCTGCGACTTGAACTTGGTGATGCCCGCCGCTTCCTCGAAGACGAGCCGGCGGTCGTCGGGCTTGCTGGAAAGAATCTGCGTGATGTTGCCCTGGGCCATGATCGAGTAGCTCGTCTTGCCCATGCCCGTGCCCATGAAAAACTGCTGGATGTCCTTCAGGCGGCACGGCGTCTTGTTGATGAAATACTCGCTGCCGCCATCGCGGAAGACACGGCGCGTGATGGTCACTTCGTTGTAAGCCATCTCGACGCCCGCCGCGCGCATGTGTTCCTCGTCCACACCGCCGATGGTCAAAGAGACCTCGGCCATGCCAATGGGCTTGCGGCCATCGGTGCCATTGAAAATGACGTCGGCCATCTCGCCGCCGCGGAGTGCTTTGGCGGATTGCTCGCCCAGTACCCACCTAATAGCGTCGGAGACGTTGGACTTACCACACCCATTGGGGCCGACGATGGCGGCGACGCCGGGCTGGAAATTGAGCGAGGTCTTGTCGGCAAACGACTTGAAGCCGAACATCGTGAGGTTCTTGAGATACATTACGGTTCCTACAAATAGTGTTATTGAACGCCGTGTAAAGTCGAAACCCACCACATATAGTGGGAAGTTATTCACAATGGCTACGTTCTAACTGGAGGAACCGATCAGCGAGCCGTGAGTTCAGACGCGCTAGGCGTGGAATTGCTCAAAATGGTGAGGAAAATCTGCGCGGGGCGAAAACCACGAATGGACATGAAGCGACACGAATGAGCCGGAGCGCCGGGGGGCGGCCCCGGCGGTTTGGGGTTGGGGGGCCCCCCCCGGGGGGGGGGCCGGGGCCCCCTTTTTCCCC
>JANNGC010000089.1:0-4775 GCA_031380445.1 Pedosphaera sp. | reverse complement strand
CACCTCCCCCACCCTGCCGAACGGCGACGCGCTCGCGGAAACAACCTGGCGCAGCTCCTCGCGATCCTTCTCGGCGACTGCGGCGGGCGCACTCTTCTTCTCCAGTTGACGCCATTGCTTGTCCGTGTCCTCGAACAGCTTGTCGTAGCGTTCGGAAACTTCCTTCAACGACCGGGGCGCGGTCTTGAACAGCGCGGCGACGAGCGGGTTCAACTGGTTGGTGCCGCTGGTGCCGGCGGCGAATTTTTCCACGAGCGGCTGGGCGGCTTCCGCGAAATTCGTTTTCGGCAACGCCGCCAGCGCGGCCCACGGCGCGAAGATGGGATCAGACTTTTTCGCCACCCGCTCGCCCCAACTCGTGACGAGGCGCGAGGAAAGTTTCCGCTCACGCGCCAGCGAATCCTTCTTCTCCTTGTCCAGCCCCTTGCTGTCGGCGGACGCCAGCAGGAAATCACCCACCTGCGAACGCAGTTTCGCCAGCAGCTTCGCCTCCTCCTCGGCGCGATACTTCTTCGCCTCGCCTTCGCGTTTCTGTTTCTCCGCGAGGTATTCGGGATGTTGCTTCGGAACCGATTTGTCGCCCAGCAACGGCTTGTCGGCGGGTTCGTCGCTGCTCGCGAAGACGCCGTAGATTGAGTAATAATCCTTCGTCGGAATCGGATCGAACTTGTGGTCGTGGCAGCGTGCGCACGCGACCGTCATGCCCATCAAGCCGCGCGACACCACGTCAATGCGGTCGTCAATGATGTCCGGTTGGTTGTTCAGGAAGCGCCGGCCCAGCGTCAGGAAACCCATCGCGGCGAGCGGACGTTTGTCGTCGCCGAGCGGCAGCAGGTCGGCGGCGATCTGCTGGGTGATGAACTGGTCGTAGGGCAAATCCTCGTTCACCGCGCGAATGACGTAGTCGCGATACGTGTACGAATACGGGTAGCGGCGCTCTTCCTCGAAGACGTAGCCCTTCGTGTCCGCGTAGCGCGCGATGTCCAGCCAGTAGCGGCCCCAGCGCTCGCCGTAATGTTTGGAAGCGAGCAGACGGTCCACGAGTTTGGCGTAAGCATCTGGCGACTTGTCGTTGACGAACGCCTCGACTTCCGCGGCCGTCGGTGGCAGGCCCAGCAAATCGAAAGTCGCCCGGCGAATCAGCGTGCGCTTGTCCGCTGGCGGCGAAGGCTGAAGTTTTTTTGCCTCCAGCTTCGCGAGCACAAACTGATCAAGCGGCTGTTGAACCCACGCGCGGTTTTTCACAGCGGGCGGAGCAGGAGGACGCACCGGCTGATACGCCCAATGCTTGCGCGCCTCGTCAGTGACCACGCTGGTGACGACCTTCGCGCCGTTGGTGCGCGGATCGGGCGCGCCCATCTTCACCCACGCTTCGAGGTCGGCGATTTGTGCGGCGGAAAGTTTCTTGTCCTTGGGCGGCATCTGCAACTCCGGGTCCGTGTAACGAATCGCTTTGATGAGCAGGCTCTTCTCCACATCGCCAGGCACGATGGCCGGGCCGGTGTCGCCACCTTTGAGCGTGGCTTCGCGCGTGTCGAGGAACAGGCTGCCTTTCGATTTGTTCTCGGCGGTGCTGTGGCACTTGTAGCAATTCTCGATCAGCACCGGGCGAATCTTCTTCTCGAAAAACTCCACGCCCGCCGCGTCCGTGGCGGCCTGGGCCGCGACGCTCGCGAGGATCAAAACTGTGGTGCCTAAAATCTGTTTCACGTTTTCTTTTGCTAGTGGCGCAGGCGTTCCGCCTGCGTTCGTCCGACGGGCATCTCGCCTGTCGAACCCTTTCTGTTTTCACCGACAGCCGGGACGGCCATCGGACGGGTGGCCGCCGAGACGGCTGCCCCACTACTGCTGCTCGCCGACCAATTTCAAAATCACATCCGCCGCGCGTCCGCTCGCGCCCGGCTGGCCCAGCGAAGCCCGGATGTTTCCGAGCTTCATTTGCACCGTAGTGCGACGCCCCGCGTCCGTCATCAATTCAAGCGCGCTCCGGCTGATGTTCTCGGCGGTGGCGGCGGGTTGCAGGAACTCGGGGAACACCTCCTCATTCGCCAGCAAGTTCGGCATGGCCGCCCACTTCACCTGCACAATGCGACTGCCGATTTCCCACGTCAGCCACCACGTCTTGTAGAACACCACCGACGGCACGCCAAAGAACCCGCACTCGAGCGTGACGGTGCCGCTTTTCGCGAGCGCAAGGTCGGCGCGGGCGAGGGCGTCGGCGAGGTTGGATTGAACGTCCGTGTTCTCCGGCAAACCAATCTCCCGCGCCATCGGCACGAGCCGGTCGGCCAGCACCATGACGGCGCGCGCGCCCGGCTTGACCTCGCGAATGCGCCGCAGCGTGTCGCGCAAGATGGGCAGGTGCCGCTTCAATTCTCCCGGACGACTGCCCGCCAGCAGCGCAATGAGCGGCGACTCGGAGTTGAAGGGCTTGTTCTCCGCCGGAAGTTTTCCCGCGTAACGATCCACCATCGGGTGACCGACAAACTCCACGCGCAACTGCGGCACGCGCTGCGCGTACCACGCCGGCTCGAACGGAAAAATCACCAGCAACAGGTCGATGTCCTGCGCCATCTTGTTCGCGCGACCGGGGCGCGACGCCCACACCTGCGGTGAGACGTATTGGACGATGCGTGGGTTCCACTGCGTCGCGCCGGATTGGCGGACATGCTCCTTCACCGCGTGGGCAAAGCGGCGGTTGAAGCCCGCGAAATCCACGCACACGATCACGTCGGGCTGACGTTCGATGGCGAGTGCGAGCAACTGCTGCAAACGCTGCTGAAATTTCCGCACCTGAAACAGCGCCTGCAGTCCCCACACGCCGTCACGCGTGAAGTCGTCGATCAACTCCAGGCCCGCCGCCTGCATCTGCGGCCCGCCGGCGCCGAAAAACCTCGCGTCGCGGCCCGCGCGTGCGCGCAACGCCGTGATGAGTTCCGCGCCGAGGACATCGCCGCTCGCGTCTCCCGCGACGAACATGAAGGTGAGCGATTTCATCGCACTCAACCTTGCAGCAGTTCCCGCCAGTCCTTCGCCTCCACGAAGCGCGTGAGATGCCCGAGATTCTCCGTCGCCACGCGCCCGCCGATGGACAACGCCTGCGCCGCCAGAATCACGTCGCCATCCAAAGCCGCCCGGTCACACGTGGCAACGCCTTGCTTGCGCGACGCTGCCCACAGGCTGGCCGCGCGGGCCATCACGTCCGTGGTGATGGGCAGGAAACGCAGCGCCGACTTCAACTCATCCAGCCGCGCCACGGAGCGATGCAGTCCTTCAAGCAGCAAGTTGCGCCGCAGTTCGTAGTCGGAAATTTCCGGGATGACGATGGTGACGCCGCGTTCAAGTTCGGCGGTGATCCAGTCAGTCAGAGCCTCGTTCGGATTGGGGTGAGCCAGTCGTCCGAGCGGGCCGGTGTCGAGAACCCACGGCTTACTCATCCAAGGCGGGGCGGGTGGAGAGCCGGTTTTTCTGCAACGCCCGCCGGACGCGCGGCCAGGCCTTCGCGTCGTAGTCCGCCTCCGCGCGCCACTTTTCGAGCAGGCGCAGCGCAGGGTGCTTGGCTCTCTTTTTCAAGGCCGGTGCGGTGGTTGCATTCACAACGGGAGCTTAACCTTGCACGGGCAGGCTTCAATACGGAACTCGGAACACGCCGTCTTGGTCGGCTTTGATCTGTTGCGTGATCTCCAGCGCCAGTTCCAGCGCGCGGATGGCCGCCGGGCCGTCCACGAGCGGCTGCTGGCGCGAGCGCACGCACTCGATGAAATGTTTCAGCTCCAGCTTGAGCGGCTCCTCCTTCGTGATCGGCACGGTCTCGCGCACGATTTTTTTACCGCCGAATTCGCTGACTACGGTTGCACCCGCCGCATTGGCATCTGCTGACACGCGGCTGATCGTTCCGGTCTGCTCGCGGAAATCCAGCGACACATGCAGCGGCTCGGGCGCGCTTTGATAGACACGAATCTTCCGCACGCGCTCGGCGCTCACGCGGCTGGCGGTCAGTTGCGCCACGCAGCCGTTGGCGAATTTCAGCCGCACGTTCGCGAGGTCTTCCGCCCGGCTCAAGACCGCCGCGCCCACGGCATCCACGCTCGTGACCGGCGACTTCACCAGCGAGAGCACGATGTCCAAGTCGTGAATCATCAAGTCCAAGACCACGCCCACGTCCGCGCCGCGACCGGGATGCGGGGAGAGCCGTTGTGCCTCGATGAAGCGCGGTTGCACGATGGCGGTGCGGAGATAGGCAACCACCGGGTTGAACTGCTCGATGTGGCCGACTTGGATGAGGCACTTTTTCCGCGTGGCGATTTCCACCAACTCCCGCGCACGGGCCACGTCGTCGGTGATGGGTTTCTCGATGAGCAAATCCTTGCCGAGTTCGAGCAACTGTTTCGCGACGGCAAAGTGCGTGGTCGTGGGCGTGACGATGCTCAACGCGTCGCAATGCGCGGCGGCTTCCTCGATGGAAGTGAAGGCGCGCGTCTGATACTTGGCCGCGAAACTTTGCGCGCGCTCCGCCTCATGATCGAGCACGCCCGCGAATTCGACCGCGCCCGCCGCCGCCAGTTCGGCGTAAATGCGCGCATGATGCTGGCCGAGCGACCCGGTGCCGACGACCGCGACGCGAATGGGATTTGGATTGGTGACTGCCACGCGGCGGATGTTGCCACTGCGCGCGCGACGCTGACAACGCGCAACTGAGTGGGGGAGCCGTTTCGGCTGCCGTCCGGCCATGGGCCGGCCCCGCGGTAGGAAAAAAAAAAACACCCCGGACCGCC
>JANNGC010000088.1:0-11835 GCA_031380445.1 Pedosphaera sp. | reverse complement strand
AAACAAATTTCGCACGGTGCGTACCGCTATGGACGGGGCTTTTTTTCGTGCTCAACACTGTGGACCGACCTCGTTTATCCACTTTGCCAGCTTGCAGATAAAACCGCGCGCGGCGCGGCCGGCGTCGGTAGGGCCGCGTTGCGCGCGGCCCCATATTTGCAGTCGGCGGTCTGATGATGGTGGAGATCGAATCACGTCAGCGGAGCGAAGAACTGCGCTGCGCTGGTTCTTTGATCTATATGGGGCCGCGCGGCAACGCGGCCCTACCACGGCGGCCCAGCTGCGCGCGGTTGCAGGCCGGGCTGGAAGCCGGCCCGGCCCGGTGCTATCCACTCGCGCGTGTCGAGAGAAGCACCGGACAAATCCACGCTGCGCGCAAACGTGCGCGTGTCACTCCGCACGCTCACCAAGGAGCAGCGGGCCGAGTCCTCGCGCTCGCTCTGCGAAATCGCGCGCGCGCAACATCAGTTCCAGCAAGCGCGCGCCATTCTCTTCTTCGCCGCTTTGCCCGACGAACCTGATCTCACGGCACTGCTTCACGCCGCGTGGTCAGCACAACAGTTGACCGCCCTGCCCCGCTACGATTCCGCCACCGGCCAGTACACCGCCGCCGTCGTTAGCGGCGCCGCCGATTTGTCCCCCGGCCGATTCGGCGTGCTCGAACCTGCATCCAACTGCCCCTCCGTTTCGTTAAACCAACTGGACTTGGTGTTCGTGCCGGGCGTAGCGTTCTCACGCGCGGGCGCGCGGCTGGGTCGGGGGAAAGGTTTTTATGACCGGCTGCTCGCCGAGGTTCGCGGACACAAATGCGGCGTGGCTTATGAAGTGCAGGTCATCGCCACCGTGCCCGAGGAACCGCATGACATCCGTGTTGATTCGATACTGACTCCGGCGCGCTGGCAGCTTTGTCCGCGCGCGGTTTGAAATGTTTTTGGCCGTGAACAGCTACCTGGCCTGTGGCCTCGGCTTTGCCGTGGGTGCCTTGCTGGTGTTCGTCATTCTGCGTTGGCGGGAGCAAACGCTGCAGAACGCGCGTGCCTTCGAAGCGCAGTCCCTCCTCGACAACGCCCGCCGCGACGCGGACAGCGCGCTCCGCGAGGCCAAGCTCCTCGCCAGCGAAGACGCCCTCAAACTGCGCCAGGAAACCGAGCAGTCCTTCACCGCACGCCAAAAACAAATCACCGAGAACGAAGTGCGCGTGGCTGAGCGCGAAGGCGCAGCGAGCCGTCAGTTGCAAACTCTCGCCACGCAGGAAACCGCCGTGCGCGGACAGGCCGAGGAGTTGCAGAAGCAGACCGCCGCCGTCGAAACGCAGCAGCAGGAACTCGCCGTCGCCATCCGTCAACGTCTGGAAACTCTCGGCACCATCGCGAAGATTTCCGAAGCCGATGCCCGCGCCCAACTGCTCCAGGAAGTCGAGCAACAGGCCGAGTCCGAAGCCAGCGCACTGACCCGCCGCATCGTCGATGGCGCCAAGCTTCGCGCCGAGGAAAAGGCCAAGTGGATCATCAGCACCGCCATCCAACGCTACGCGGGCACGCACACTTTCGAGAGCACCAGCGCCACGCTCAATTTGCCCGACAACGAAATCAAAGGCCGCATCATCGGGCGCGAAGGCCGCAACATTCGCGCCTTTGAAATGGCCACCGGCATCACCGTCCTCGTGGATGACACGCCCAACGCCGTCGTGCTCTCCGGCTTCGATCCCGTGCGCCGCGAGATCGCGCGCGAGGCGATGCAGCGCCTGATTCTCGACGGCCGCATCCATCCCACGCGCATCGAGGAAGTGGTGGCCAAGGTGAAATCCGAGATGGAGGAATCCGTCCTGCGCGCCGGCGAAGACGCCATCGTGCGCGCGGGCGTCGCGCCCATGCACCACGATCTGGTCAAGCTGCTGGGCCAGTTGAAATTTCGCATGAGCTACTCGCAGAACGTGCTCGACCACTCTGTGGAAGTCGCGCACCTCATGTCGCTCATGGCCGGCGAACTCGGCGTGGACATCGAGACCGCGAAGCGCGCCGGACTGCTTCACGATGTCGGCAAGGCCGTGACGCACGAGATCGAAGGCCCGCACGCCATCGTGGGCGCGGAGATCGCGAAGCGTTGCGGTGAGTCGGCAGCGGTCGTCAATGGCATTGCCTCGCACCACAGCGAAGTCCCGCACGAAGGCGTGTGGGGCGTGCTCGTGGCCGCGGCGGACGCCATCAGCGCCTCGCGCCCCGGTGCGCGCTCCGAGACGCTCACGACCTACATCAAGCGCGTGGAAGATTTGGAACGCATCGGCATGTCGTTCGAGGGCGTGGAAAAAGTTTATGCCGTGCAGGCCGGGCGCGAACTCCGCGTCATCGTCCTGCCCGACGAAGTGAACGACGCCAGCGCCCTCAAACTCGCCAACGACCTCGCCAAGCGCATCGAGGCGGAACTGCAATACCCCGGCCAGATTCGTGTGACCGTCATCCGCGAAACCCGCTGCACGGAAGTGGCGAAGTAGTTTTTGAACCGCTAATAAACGCTAATTTTCGCTAATGAAGACGGTGTTTTTCCCCATCAGCGTTTATCAGCGTCCATTAGCGGTTTAGAATTTTTTCCGGGTCCATAGCTTTCCGCAACTTCGCATCCGGCCCGCCGCCGAATTGTTTCCAGTAAAGCGCCTTGAACGGGTTCACCTTCGGCGCGGAGACATTCTCATTCACCAGATACGGCTGCGTTTCGCTCCACCATTTTTCGTAGGCCGATTCCAGCGCGCGGGCCGCCGTGGGAAAGCGCCGGAGCACGTTCGTCTTCTGGCCGGGATCGCTCTGCAAATCGAACAACTCCCAGCGCGGACTGCTCGCGTCCTCCTTCGGCGGCACCACCGAGACGAGTTGGAAATCTTTGTTCCGCACGCTGGCGTTGCGATACGCGGACTTCGCCGCCTGACCACGTTCCCACCGTCCGACGTGCGTGACGAGCGTGCGATCCGTCCAGCCGCCGCGCGGGTTTTTCAGCAACGGCAGCAGGCTGCGTCCTTCCACTTGCGCGCGCGCGGCCTCACTTATTTTCGCCTCACCGATTTCCGCCAGCGTCGGGAACACATCGAGGTGCGCCGTGAGCCGGTCGCAATCCGCGCCGCCGCGAAAGCCCGCCGGCCAGCGCCACAAGGACGGCACGCGGATGCCGCCGAGATACGGCGTGACCTTCGCGCCGCGCATCCCGGCGTTGAAAATGGGCACGCCCGCTGTGCCGCCATTGTCCGTCACGAAAATCACCAGCGTGTTCGTCTCCAGATTCCATGCGCGCAACTTCTCCATCAGCACGCCGAAGTTGTCGTCGATGTTCTCGACCATGCCGAAGAACTTGGCGGCGTTGGTGTTCGCCCCGGTTCGGTTCGTGTAGCGGTTTTGATATTGGGCCGGGACATCCAGCGGCGCATGCGGCGCATTCAGTGCAATCCACGCAAAGAACGGCTGCGGCGCGCTGCGGCGCGAGTCGATCCACTGCAAAGCCTGGGAAAAGAACACGTCCGTGCAATAGCCCGCCGTCGGCTCGAAGCGTCCGTTGTGCAGGATGACGGGATCAAAATACGTGTTGCCCGGCGCATCGCCGCAACTGCCCGCGTAGGTCTGCCCGATGCCGCCCGCGCCATGGACAAACACTTCATCGAAGCCGCGCCGGTTCGGCTGATACTCCGGCTCATCGCCCAGGTGCCACTTGCCGAAAATGCCCGTGGCGTAGCCCGCGTCCTTCAGCACCTGCGCGATGGTCACGGCGTTCGTCGTCATCCGCTCGCGCTCGAAAATCGTGTGCGTGACGCCGTTCCGAAATTCATGCCGCCCGGTCATCAGCGCGGCGCGCGTCGGCGCGCAGGTGGGACTGACGTTGAAATCCGTGAACCGCACGCTCTCGCCGTGGAAGCGATCCAGGTTCGGCGTTTTGAGAATGGGATTTCCGTGGCAGCTCAAATCGCCATAGCCCTGATCATCGGTGATGACGAAGAGGATGTTGGGACGCGGCGCGGCGGACAGCACCGCTGCGCTACAGAGCATGAGACCGATCAATGTTCGAATCATTGTTCCTCCTGGGTTCTGGCTTTCGCCTCTTTCCAAATGTTCACTGGCACGGTGTTCGTCTGGCGCGCGCCCGGCGTGCTGCGACCCTCGCGAACTTGTTGCTCCAGCAAGGCGGTGAGTCGAGTGACGATCTCGGGGTGAGCCAAAGCGAGGTTGTTCGTTTCGCCAAGGTCACGGGACAAGTCGTAGAGCTGCGTGCGCGCCAAACTCCGCGCGGCCGGCGTGCCGGGACGCGGCGCGCTCCAACCGCCGGAACTGGGACTCAAGGCGAGTTTCCAATTCCCCTCGCGGATCGCAAACGAGCCGTTGATGGAATGATGCACCAGCGAAGTTCGCACCGGAGCCGTCGCGCGACCGAGCAACACCGGCAGAAAACTCACGCTGTCCTCGCCCGCGTGAGCCGGCAGTTTTGCGCCGGTGATTTCCGCGCACGTCGCCATGAAATCATTCAGACAGACGAGTTGATCCGTCGTGCTGCCCGCGCGCACGCGTCCCGGCCAGCGCGCGATGAACGGCACGCGATGCCCGCCCTCGAAGTGATCCGCCTTCGTGCCGCGCAAGGTGTGGCTCGGGTTGTGGCCTTGGGCCGCGAGTTCCTTGAAATCAGCTTCAGGCGAGCAGCCGTTGTCGCTGGTGAAAATCAGGAGCGTGTTCGTGGCGAGTCCGGTTTGCTCGAGCGCGGCGGTGATCTCGCCGAGCGTCGCGTCCGTCTGCATCACGAAATCGGCGTAGGCGTTCAGCCCGCTTTTGCCGCGCCATTCCTTCGAGGGCACGCTGGGCGTGTGCGGTGCGTTCAGCGGCAGGTAGAGGAAGAACGGTTTGCCGCCGCGCGCGTCCGACGCCCGCTCGCGCACGTATTCCACCGCGCGGCGCGTGAGCGCGGGCAGCACATCCTCAGCCTCGAAGTCCGCCGCCGCCGGGCCGCGCCGCGTCAGCTTGTTCGTGCGGTCGCCCATCATCGGGAACGCCTTTTCCACGGTGGGAACTTTCTGCACACGATCATTTTCGATGAATGTGTACGGCACCATGTCGAGCGACGCGGCGATGCCAAAATAATAATCAAAGCCCGCGCTCGCCGGAGCGTTCTGAATCGGACGGGTGAAGTCCACGCGCCAGCCGGCCTCGCCTTTTTCGATGCTGTCGCCGAACGGTTTCGCGTCCGGTTTCAGCGGCCAGTTCATGCCGAGATGCCATTTGCCAATCGCTGCCGTGTGATAGCCCTGCTGCTTCAGCAACGCCGCCACGGTGAGGCGCCCCGGCTCGATCAGCGGCGGACTCATGCCGCCCATCACGCCGCTCTGCAACCGCGAACGCCAGTTGTAGCGCCCGGTGAGCAGCCCGTAACGCGTCGGTGTGCAAACGGCGGAACTGGAATGGGCGTCCGTGAAAATCATGCCCTCGCGCGCCAGCCGGTCCGCGTGCGGTGTGAGAATTTTCCCCTGCGGATTCAGCGCGCGCACATCGCCGTAGCCGAGATCGTCGCAGAGGATGAAAATGATATTGGGAGCGGCGGCGCGCAGCGCAGCGCAGGACAGGAGAATCAACAACACCGCCGACAGGCGGGCACGGAACAGCGGGCTGGCGCTATGGGACATGCCGTTGGTGTAACAAGCGGCGGAGCAGCGGGCAACAGCTCTGAAAGTGCGCGCTTGTCACCACACGTTTGGAGCAGGAACACGAGGCTTTCGAGTCTCGCGTTCAAACGACTTTCAATATCCGTCCCACCTCAAAACTCCGCCACCTGCTGATAGACCGGCGCGAAGACCTCCGCCTTCGGCTTCATCTGCTTCAAGGTTTCGACGAAGGCCAGCGCCTGCGATTCCTCGCCATGCACCACGGCGATTTTCTTGATGTCGCCGGTGAGGCGCTCCACGTAGCGGCGCAATTCGTGGCGGTCGGCGTGGCCGGAGAAGGCGTCGAGGGCGACGACTTGCGCGCGCACTTCGTATGGTTCGCCGAAGATGTTGACCGGTGAGCGGCCCGCGCGAATCTGCGCGCCCAGCGTGTGCTCCGCGCAGAAGCCGACGAAGAGCACGAGGTTCTTCGCGTCGCCGATATTGTTCTTCAAGTGATGCCGCACACGCCCGGCCTCGGCCATGCCCGAGGCGCTGATGATGATCGCGGGATCGGTCAGGTCGTTCAGTTTCATGGACTGCGACAGCTCGCGGATGTAGGTCAGGCTCTCCATGCCGAAGGGATTCGCCTTCTCGCGCAGGAAGCGATAGGTCTCCGCGTTGAAGCACTCGGGATGCAGGCGGAAGACCTCGGTCGCGTTCACGCTCAACGGGCTGTCCACGAAGATCGGCAGGTGTGGAATCTTTCCCGCGAGCGTCAGCTTGTTCAGCACATAGACCACCGACTGCGTGCGCCCGACGGAGAAGGCGGGGATGATGATTTTTCCGCGCCGCGCGTAGGTGTCATTGATCAGCTTCGTGAACTCCGCGATGGAGTCGGTCTTCATCGCGTGGTCGCGCGCGCCGTAGGTGGATTCGATTTGCAGGAAGTCCACATTCTCCACCAGCTCGGGGTCGCGCAGGATTTCATCATCGCCGCGCCCCACGTCGCCGCTGAAGAGGTAGCGAAATTTGCGCGCGCCTTCGACAACATCCAGCACCACTTGCGCGGAGCCGAGGATGTGGCCCGCGTCGCGAAAGGTGAGCGTGACGCCCGGCGCGATGGGCATGGGACGGTCGTAATTAAACGTGACGAACTGCTGGATGGCGCGCGCTGCGTCCTCCGCGCTGTAGAGCGGGTCCACGGGCGGCAGCCCTTTCTTCGCGCGCTGCTTCGAGACGAACTCCGCGTCCGCGCGCTGAATCTGCGCCGAATCTTCGAGCATGATGGCCGCGAGATCGCGCGTGGCGAAGGTGCAATAGATGTTCCCGACAAAGCCGTGCCGGCAGAGGTTCGGAAAATTCCCGACGTGATCAATGTGCGCATGGCTCAGGATGGCGGCGGACACTTTGGACGGATCGAAGGTGAAGTTGCGGTTGCGCTCGATGGATTGCTCGCGCGAACCTTGATACAGCCCGCACTCCAGAAGAATCTGCTGCCCGTTCACCTCGATGAGGTACATGGAACCGGTGGTGGTGCGGGTGGCGCCGAGGAATTGGATTCGCATGGCGCATACAAGACGGAAGGAACGCGCCGGGCGCAAGCCTCAGAATTCACGGGCGCGCTTCGCTCTGCCACCGCAGTCCAAATTCGCGCCTGATGCTTGGCAACCCCACTATCATTGTTCGCGCGCCTTCGTTACACTCCTTCCGTGCTTGCGAAAACTGAATTCCTGGAACTGCCCGGCCTGCGTGTGACTGTGGACAACGTGGTGCATCATCGCGAGGCGCAGACGCCGCCGGACCGCCCGCATTGCTTCGCCTACCACATCACCATTCACAACGACAGCGACGTGACCGTAACGATCAAAGGCCGCAAGTGGGTCGTGAAAAACACGCGCGGGGAAATCACCGCCGTCGAGGGCGATGGCGTCGTCGGCAAATGCCCGCGTCTCGAACCGGGCGAAAGTTTTTCCTACCACAGCTTCCACCTCAACGACACGACCACGGCGGTCGCGGAAGGCAGTTACATCGGCTTGGATGAAAATGGGCGCAAGGTGCTGACGCGGATTCCGAAGTTCGAGATGGATGCGGGGGAGTAGGGGGAATTCCAAATAGGCCGACAGGCTGCCCGGCCGCGCGGTCATTTCCCGGACGGGATGATTGTGGTGCTCAATGTCATGCCCATGCGATGTCCGTCCGCATTCGTGGCCGTGAGCAGGAAGGCCTGGCCGCCGGGCGGAATGACCAGCCGCGCGCCCACGGCGAAGTTCGTGGTTCGTTGATTTGTGGAGGGCGGTATTTTTTCCTCGCCGAACAAGGTGACAAACCACTCCACATCCACGCTCTGCCCTCGAATGCGCGGCACCACGAAATAATTCACGCCCGCCCTCGGGTTGTCGCCAGCCATGGAGATTTGCACCGGCCTTCCATCCGCCGTCAGCAGTTGCGGCACCCACGGGGCCGGCGTGCCCAGCCGCCATTTGCTCAAGGATTGGGACACTTCTGGATGGCCGGACTTCCCTAACTTTCCTGCGTCCTGACGGGCGCGGGCGACGGCCACTTCGTGCAGCTCGTTCGTGCGCAGCAGCCACACTTGCACGGACTCGTTCGATAAAACTGGCCGGGGCAGAATGAAGTTGGTCAGTGCCAAGGAGTTGGTCAGATCAAAAACTTCCGCGCTCATTCGTATCTGTCCCGGCGGCCTGAACAGCCGGGTGCGAAGGCGCCGCGCCGTGACTCGCACCGGTGAATTCCACCCGCCCAGAAAGGCCAGTCGCGGACCGCGCGCGGCGGGCGGGCGGGAAAGCAGTTCCGCGCGCGGATTGTCCGTTATCAGCACCAGCGCGAGCAGCGCCGCGCTGCCGAGCAGCAGCGCGAGCCACCAGAGCCGTCGTTTGTTTTGCAGGCACCTCACCGCTTCATTTGCGCACATGGTGGCTGGTCTCGCATGGCGCGGCGAGTTCATGTTTGCCGCGCCCCGCCCGCCACTCGCTCCGTTTCCTGCTACCGCATTTGGTCCGGCTCCTGTTTAATCCGCCCCGATGCGGCAACTCTTCGGACATCTGGCGCGGTGGATTATCCGGCGGCTCATCCGTCTCTACTACCCGAAGATCGAAGTCAGCGGGCGCGAGCATATCCCACGCACCGGCCCGGTGCTGCTCGCCGCGAATCACGCCAACTCACTCATCGATCCCGTCATCGTCGGACTCACGGCGGATCGTCCGGTGCGCTTCTTCGCCAAGGCGCCGCTCTTCGAGACACCGGTGCTGGGGCGACTCCTGCGCGCACTCGGCATGTTGCCGGCGTTTCGCGCGCAGGACGACGGCGCGCAGGTGCGGCGCAATCTCGAATCGCTCAATGTCGGCGCGCAGGCGCTGGCGCAAGGCGCGGCGGTCGGGATTTTTCCTGAAGGCAAGAGCCATGACTCGTTGAAGATGGAGCAAATCCGTTCCGGGGCGGCGCGCATGGCGGTGGCGGCGGTCGAGCAGGGCGCGAAGGAACTCAAGCTCGTGCCCATTGGCATCAATTATCAGCGCAAGCAGCTTTTCCGCTCGGCCATCTGGGTGCGCGTGGGCCGGCCCATCACCGTGGCGCGGTTTGTGGCGCAGCACGGCGAGGAGCGCAAAGCCATGCGGGCGCTCACCACGGAAATTGAAGCGCGGCTCAAGCGCGTGGTGCTGCATCTGAGCGATCCGACGTTGGAACCGTTCTTGGACGAACTGGAACTGCTGCTCCCTCCGCCGAAGCGTCAGCACGGGCACGTCGCGCTCTCCGCTGTGCGCCAGCGCAAGCGTCTCGCGGATGCAATGAACTATTTCCACGAACGCGACCGGAGCGCGGACTTTCCAGTCCGCAGCAACGCGGAGACGGCGGAGGGCGGTGGAACTGTTCGTAAGCCTGCGTCTTCAGAGAGTTGCTGCGGACTGGAAAGTCCGCGCTCCGACGTGATCGCTGCCGCCATTCAGGACTACCGCGCGCATCTCGCCGCCGCCGGACTCACCTCGCGCTCGCCGGTGATGCGTTTCCGCACTTGGAAACTTTTCCTGACGCTCTTCGTCGAGGCGCTCTGGCTGGGCTTCTGGTTTCCGGCGGCGATCATCGGCACCGTGTTTCATCTCGTGCCGTTCGTCATCACGCGCGCGCTGGCGCGGAAAATTCAGGACGGGCCGACGACCACGGCGTTGTCGCGGCTCGGTCTGGGACTGCCCATCTACGCGGCGTGGTCTGCGGGCGCGTGGTTCGCCATCCGCAGTTACTTCCTGCCGTGGGTCGCGTGGACGGTGGTGGGGTTGATGCCGCTGGCGGGAATTTTTGCGCTCACTTACGCGCACCGTGCGCGGGACATTTGTCGAAACTGGCTGCGGCAAATGCTGCTGCTGTTGCGGCCCGGACAACTGCGCGCCTTGCGGGCCGAGCAGGGGACGTTGCGCGAGAAGTTGCGTGAGTTTGTCGGTGAGTACGCGCGGGAGTTCCCGTCCCTTGACGAGCAGCCACGCCGCTACTCGCGCACGGAGCGCGTTCGCTTCACGCTGCGTTGGGCGGGCATCGTCATCATGGCGGTAGGAATTTTCATCTGGCAGAACTGGCGCTTCAACGAGAGCGGACGCGGCGAACGGATGCACGGGTTGAACCTCGCCGGCCTGTCCACCAACTCGCTCGCCGCCGCGTTGCAGGCGGACGAGACGGCGTTGAGCAACATCGTGGCGGGCGTCGGCAATTTGGAGGCACGCACGAAAGCGATCATGACGGAGTTCGCCGCCGGCAAACGCAGTTGGTACCGGCAGGCGGATGATGACGCGGTGCGCGCGGAACTGCTGGCCTACGTGAACTACCGCGCCGCCCTGCTGCGCATCGTGTGGAAGTATCAGGACTACGAGCAGGCTGGCGACGAGTCGCTGCGCCTGCGCGCGTTCCTCGCCAGCTACACGGCGGCGAGCGTGCTCTACGAGGCGTCGGTGAAATTCGTGACGCTGTTCGCCAACGCGCCGGACGCCGTGCGAAAACTCAACGAAGCCGAGCCGCTCTGGAACATTCCGCCCGGCCTCTTCGACACGGTGCGCCGCAGTCTGGCCGAGCCGGACAACCGCCGGCTCATGCAACGCGCGCAGGTTTTTTACCGCCAGCATCGTGATGACTTCGCGCGCTTGAATCTGTCCACACCATCGCCCTTTGATCAGTTTCACGCCGCCATCGCGAAGTCGGAGACAACCATCCAGCAGTCCACGCTCGTGGCGTTGTCGGCGGGCGCGGCCACGCCGTTCACGGATGCGCGGGACACGGGCAAGGAGGCCATCTATCGCGCGCAGACGTTCATCTCGTCGTGGGTTGGCGACACCAAGGTGCGCGAGCCGCACGGCGGCAAATCGCTCATCCGCCCTGCGCACTTGAAAGAATTGACGGCGAAGCTCAAGCCCGGCGACCTGATGCTGGAGCGGCGCAACTGGTTTCTCTCGAACGCCTTTCTGCCCGGCTACTGGCCGCACGCCGCGCTCTACGTCGGCACGCCAGAGGATTTGCGGCGGCACGGCCTCGACCGCGATCCGCGCGTGGCGAAGCACTGGGCGAAATTTCTCACGCGCGACGACAAAGGGCACGAGCGCGTGATCATCGAGGCCATCAGCGAAGGCGTGGTGTTCACGTCCATGGAACACTCCGTGGGCGAGGCGGACGCGGCGGCGTTCCTGCGCCCGAACCTTTCTGACGAGCGCATCAAGGAAGTCATCGCGCGCGCGTTCAGCCACGCGGGCAAGCCGTACGACTTCGAGTTCGACTTCTTCAGCTCGGACAAACTGGTGTGCAGCGAGGTGGTCTATCGCGCGTTTGACGGCGACATCTCGCTGCCGCTCGTGGATGTGATGGGCCGCAAGACACTGCCGCCGATTGAAATCGTGCGCCAATGCGTGCGGGAACGGACGAAGCCGCCCGCGCAATTCAGTTTCGTGGCCTGGCTCCAGAGCGACGAGCGGCGCGGGCGCGTGACCTTCGGCGCGGAGAATGATTTTTACCGCACGGCGGAATGGTCCGGGATGGATTTGGCCCCGAGGCGATGAGCGAGTGGTCTGGCCGCTGGTGGTGAAGGCTGATGGGCGCGGAGCCTATCCGGAAGTTTGTGTGCGGGTCAGAAGTGAGAGAGAAGAAAGCACATGAGCAAGACGAAGACGGAAAAGACCAAACCGGAAGCTTTTAAGAAAGGAAAGACCGGACCGGACGCGAGCCTGATCGATCAATGG
>JANNGC010000044.1:0-3943 GCA_031380445.1 Pedosphaera sp. | reverse complement strand
ATGGGCAGACCGCCCACGATATGCACGCGCACCGGCACTTGCACGGTCGTGCCGGCTGCGCCCACCACGTCATCCACTGAGAGCGCGACCGTGGGCCGGCTGGTGGGAGCGACGTTGCTCTTGGGCTTCGGCGCGGCGCTCGGGCCGGCGAAGGGCGAGCCGTTCGGCACCACGGAGGCCACGCGCACTCCGCCCTGCCAGCGGCGCTGATACCAGGTGAGCGACGGATCCAGCGAGCGGCGGAAGGTGACGTAGATGTCGTCAATGTTCAGGTCGCCGTCGCCGTACTGGATGCCGTCAATGTTGCCGTTGAAATTGTCGGTCACGCTGCCGTCCGAAGAATCCATCACGTCGAAGAAGTCGCTGCCCTCGGGCGGCATGTTGATGCGATAGACGGCGGACTGGAAGACCTGGAGCACGTCGTTGTTCAAGAGGTTGGTGTTGCCGAAATCACCGGCGTTGAACCAGCGGAACGGCGCGCAATCGCCCACGAGATACGGGCGGCTGCCCACGGTCACGCGCTTGGTGCCGTTGATCGCGCCGACCGTCAGTGAACCGTTGGTCGGAATGTTGACAAACACGTCGCGGCTCACGCCATCGGAGGTGGCGGAAGCGCGGTCGAGCTTGATCTGGTAGGTGTCGCCGTCCGCCGAACCGGCGGGGACCACGAAGGAATAGCCGCCGAGAATCACCTTGCCGGCACTTGCCTCGAAGACGGTGTCGTGGACTTGGGAAAACCGGATGAGGTCCTGCACGTTGGCCGGGTAGAGACCGCTGACGACGCCGCGCCGTTCCAGCCAGCCCACGCCGAGCAGATTGACCGCCGGATTGGTGACCACGAGAGAACCCAGCACGGGCCGATCATTCGTGTCATAGCCCACGACCATGGCCGGAGGAATAAGCGTGTAGGGCTGGCCGCTCGGCCCGACCTGATCGCCGCTGGGGGTGGTGGGATATTCCAAGGCCGATTTGAACGAAGGCTGCGTGCCGTCCACCGGCAGGCCGGTTTCATTCGTCACCACCACGTTGAATTGGAAGGAATACATTGAGACGCCGGGCAGCACGGAGAGCGTGACGGGGGCGTAGAACCGCTGGCCGGCGGCGGCCACGAAGTCGCTCGAGGCCTCGCCATTCTCGAAGCCGAAGCTGATCGAGTTCGCGTCGAAATTCGTCGGCGAGAAAATCTTCGTCGCGATGTCGCTCGGGCGGAAGTTGTCGCGGAAGGCGCGAATCTTGAACGTGCGGTTCGTGTTCTCCAGGTTGAACGACACGTTGTCGCCCGCAATGATGGGGCCGAGCACGTTCGGGTTTTCGCCCACGCCGTCCGTCGGGTCCGAACCGTCCCAAGTGTACCACATGCGCGCGCCGGTGGTGATGTTGTTGACGACGAAGGAGGCGGCGTTGTCGCCCACGATGCCGGGATTGCCCGTCTTGAAGATGAAGCGCGACTGGATGATGGCGCTGGAGCGACGGCCGTCCGCCGTGCCGATGGCCTTGATGGTCACGTCCGGCTGCGGATCGATCATCGAGGGTGGAATGGCCGAGGCCGGCTCGCCGTCGCGATAGAGCGGCGGGTTGTCGCCGATGCCGGCGCCGGGGTCGGGGATGATGTCTTCAAACGGATTGGCCGGGGTCGGCCCGTAGGTGAAGTAGGTCTGTGTGCCGGCGACGGTGTAGCTGGCAATGGTCACCGCGTTGTTGAAGACGCCGGAAATGATCGGGCGGAGGATGGTCACGAACTGGCCGAACTCATCCTTCACCAAGTCAACCCAGCCGATGACCGGGTCCGGGACGGGCGGCTGCACCGCGCCGGTGTTGATGCGGCGCACGAGGTTGTTGCCCTCTTCCACGATGAGGAAGCCGCCGCCGCTGGCATCCGCCGCAATGCCGACGGGGAAATTAAACTTGGCCAACAAAGCCGGGCCGTTGTCCGTGCCGGCGACGCCGGCGACGCCCGCGTAGGTGCTGACGGAGTAGGAGCCGTTGACGGCGTTGGTCACGACTCGGCGCACGGTGTGATTGCCGGAGTCCACGACGAGCAGGCCGCTACCAGCGCCCATCCAGAGCAGGCCGCGCGGCAGGTTGAAGCGCGCACTGCTGCCTGAGCTGGCGTTGGCGGTGCCGCTGAAACCCGGCGCGCCCGCCACCAAAGTCACGGTGCCGTTGGTGTTGATGCGCTTGATGCAGTGATTGAGCGTGTCCGCGACCCAGAGCTGGCCGTTGTCGCCGACCGCGACCGCCGCCGGCTGGCTGAAGCCCGAGGCCACCGTGGTCACGTTGTTGTTCGTGTCGAGCTTGCGGATGCGGTTGTTCTGCGAATCGGCGATGTAAATGTTGCCCGCCGCATCCACCGCGAGCCCGCGCGGATAGCTGAAGCGCGCCGCCGCGCCCTGACCGTTCACGTTGCCGAAGAGACCGGCGCTGCCGGCCAGATTCGTGACCACGCCGCTCGTGGAGACGAAGCGGATGAGATGGTTCTGCGCATCCGCGACGATCAAACCGCCGCGGGCGAAGACGATGCCTTGCGGAATGTTGAAGTGTGCGCCTTCGCCTACGCCCTCATTCGAGCCGGCCACATTCGTTTCACCGGCCAGGACCGTGTAAGTGGAAAGTCCCGTCAGCACGCGCAACACGCGATGGCTCGCGCCGTCCGTGATGTAAGCCGTGCCGTCCGGCCCGACCGCCACCGAGTGCGGCTCGAAGAGTCCGCCCGTGACCGCCGTGTCCACCGTGATGTCCGCCGCGCCCACTTGGGCGACCGCACCGACGAGGCCGAGCGCCAGAGCCCGCGCGCGGAGAGAAAAGTAGTTCTTCATAGAATTTCGTTCGGTTGAAAATTACGGGTTCGTGGGGTTGGTGCCGTTCTGGTACTCCTGCCAGTTCAGTGAACCGTCCTCGTCCGGGTCGGCGCTGTCGGCGGCTCCGGCGGCAGAAACGCTGCCGAAGTAAAGCACGCGCCATTCGTCCGAAGTCTTCTGACCGCCTTGCGGGGGGGCCGAGTAAATCCAAGCGGAGCCAGGAATGCTTTCGAAGGTCAGTGGCGTCTGGAGGTTCGGGCCGCCGTCCGTGTAGCTGAAACGAATCGTGTAGTGCTTCCCGACCATCGGAACCGGGGGGATGATGAATTTCAGCGTGCCCAGCAGTTGCTCGCCCTGCAACAGAGGCGAGAACGCCGGCGCCGGAACCATTTGCCAGGCGCAAAGAACATCGCCGGGCGTTTCACCGGGCAGGCTAATGAAACCGCGCCCGCCAATGTCGTTGGTCAAGTGCAGGCCCAAAACCGGGGCCATGCCCGGCTCGCCTTCCACCGTGACGCGGAAACCGAGTCCGGCGAGCGCCTGACCGGGCGCAACTTTAATGGACACAGGCACAGCGCATTCGCCGTAGCCCAGGTTGAACTGGTTGCCCGCGCTCAACGTGACTTGGCGCGACCAACCGACGGAAGCGGACTTGGCCGGAGCCGACGCCGCGAGGGCGGGCGGCAGCCCAAAATCTGACTCCCGATTACCAGCGGCCCAAACACGGTACACATTCGTGGTATCCAAGCCGATGGAACGCATCAGCACCATTTGCCAGTCGAAGAAGCCGACGCGCCGGTCGGGCTGGAACGGCAGCGTGGGATGCACGTCCATGGCGTTGAACGCGTCCGAGAACGTGAAGGGCACGCGGATGCCGAAGGCGGCGAACATCACTGCGTTCACATCGTTGTTCTCCAGTTCGCCGTCGCCAAATTCGCCGGCGTTGTAGCCCGCCCCGACCGCCACATCACCCACCTTGTAGGGCAGGCCCCGCACCGTGATGGTGCGCGCCGGAGCCGGGGCGACGGGGACGGGCGTCCGGTCGCCATCCGACGTGGCGGAGACTTCCAAGACGCGGATGCGATAGGTGTCGCCCTCCAGCGCCGCGCCGCTGATCGGCACAGCGAGGAGCGTCGTGGTGGCAA
>JANNGC010001000.1:0-2440 GCA_031380445.1 Pedosphaera sp. | reverse complement strand
GGCGGTCGAGGGTGTACCCGTGCTCCTTGCCGACGCGATAGACCATCTTCATCTGCATCGGCACGATGGCCATCGTCGCCAGTGATTCAGGCAGCAACTCCAGCGCGCCGTTGAGAATCGCGTAGTTCAGCACCATCTGGTCGGTAGTGGCGGCGCCTTCGGGCGTGGCGTCAATGACCGGGGACGCGGCTGACCCGGCCACCGCCGCCGGCAGGACGAGTGGCACCGAGGCAAGAGCCAGGGCGCCGGCTTGTTGCTCGAAACGCGCCATCGTGGAGGCGTCGAGCCCGAGCGCGCGGCGCAGGTTGGAGAGGAATTCTTTCTCGGCGGCGTTCAACGCGTCGTCCGCGTCGCACACGCACACGGCCATTTCGTAGGCGAGGGTGCGCGACTCGGGCGAAGGCAAAGCGGAGGCCGCGCGTTCAACGGAAGTGCGCTTCATCAACACGTCCTGATAGAGCTTCGCCGTGTCGAGGCCGGGCGAGGCGAGCCCCTCGGTGATACGTTTGAACTCGGCGCGTTCGGCGTCGTTCTTGCCGCCGTCGGCAAAGGCGGCCATGAGGCAGACGGTGAGGATGGCCTCGTGTTCGGAAGTGTTCATGGTCTCGAGGTTGGCGTTGGTGCGGATGGGATGTTCACGGGTGGAAGTATTCATGGGATTCAATATTCATGGGGCTCAAGGGAGGCCTTGGCCAAGGGTTGGGCGACGTAAAACATTTCTCAAAAGCGCCGCAACCATCGCCAGCGAAGCGGTGCCCATCAGGGTGATCAGGATCGCGGCGGTGAGTTTCTCCGTCGCGCCGCTGGCGAACGCCATCCAACTCACGCTCGCGCGCCACGAAAACACGACCAGCAGCAGCGCCGTCGTCGCGAACGCGGCCCACCGGCTCCAACCAATCCCGCGCGACATCAACCAGCCCCAAAGGATCGAGAGCGCGCCGAAAGTGCCTCCGGACATCAGCGCCGTGGCGGCTTTCTCCGGGTTCGACAAGTAACCGGCCGCGCCAATGGCGATGAGGAAGAGGCCGTAACCGATCATCCATCGGCTGAGTTTCATTTTCATGATCGGGTGGCTTTCTTCGGTTCGGCTCTGATCACCGGCGCGCGCCGCGAGATTTTGAGACCGGAGCCTGTAAATTAGTTTTCACATTTTGCACCTGTTTGGCAGCGCGGCGCGTGATGGTGGCGCGCAGGTGCTTCATCACTTTCTCGAACGCGGCCCGGATCGTGTGGTCGCGGCTCTCCGCGAAGACATCCGGCCCCGGCGTGACGAGATGGACGCGCGCCTCGTAAGGGGGACTGGCGTCCGCATGGTGCGCCAGCTCGATGTGGGCCTCGTCGATCTGTCGCGCCTCGCCCAGCGCCAGGATTTGCTTCTCCACCCAAGAATCCAGGGTGTTTGTCGAACGAATGCTCACATGCTTCAGGTTCAGTTTCATGGTGTTGGTCATGTTGATGGTTGATGTTTATGGTTGAAGGGAATTACTCGCGGGAACGGCTGCCACCCGTCAGGAGCGGCAGCAAATGCCAGATGAGGTAGGCCAGCGAAGTGATGAAGGCGGCCACGTAGGTCCACGCCGCTGCGTCGAGCACCTTGCGCACGCCGGCCGCTTCCGTGCCCGGGTCAATGAAGCCAAAGTCCGCCAGCACCAACTTGGCGCGGCGCGAGGCGTCGAACTCCACGGGCAGCGTGACGAGGTTGAACATCATGATGACGCCCCACGCCACGGCCATGATGAGAGCGCCGGTCAGCGGGCTGATGAGTCCGGTGAACAGGCCGATGAGCGGGAGGAACATGACTACGTAGTTTGCGTAAGTAGTCAGGCCGACCGCCGCCATGCGCCACCGCAGGGGCCCGTAGGCCTTAGCGTGTTGCAGAGCGTGACCGCACTCATGTGCGGCCACTCCGAGCGCCGCCGGCGATCGGCCAAAATAGTTCTCCGAGGAAAGCACGAGCCGCTTCCGAATCGGGTCGTAGTGGTCGCCGAGCATTCCCTCCGCGTGTGTGATTTCCACGTCGCGGACGCCGGTGCGGCGAAGTATCTCCGCCGCAACTTCCCCGCCGGTTACGCCCGAGCGCACCACCGTCTGGCTGTGGCGGCGTTAGACCGACTTGACCCGCCACATGGCCCAGAGCGAGAGGCCCATCGTCCCGATGAACAGAATCCAAATCATAACGTGCCTTTCGTATTCGTGTCGCGCCGCCGGCCTGCTCATCCGAGCCGGAGGAATCGGCGGCATCGACGCGCCAAGGCTAGGCTCGTCCTGGTCGGCGGACTAATACGCCTTTCCGAATGGACGCTTCGGTTAATCCGAAGCATCCTCCGTCCACGATGGAATGGCTGAACTACCACCACCTGCGTTACTTCTGGACCGTGGCCACAGAAGGCAGTCTCGCGCGTGCCGCGGAGAAACTGCACGTTTCCCAGCCGTCCATCTC
>JANNGC010000994.1:0-1645 GCA_031380445.1 Pedosphaera sp. | reverse complement strand
TGAGAACTTCGCCGCCTACGCCCGTGCCTTGATGGAACGCCATCCCCTCCAACTCGAAGGCCAGCCCACGCCCCGCCTGCGTGCTGGCGCGCTCTGTCTCAACGATCCCTCGGCGGCGCAAGTGTGCCTGGCGGTTTTTGCCGTTAGTCGTGAGCGGCAGTCCGGGTCGCGCGAGCCTTCCAGTTTATTTTCCAAGTCGTGAACGTGGCGATGACTGGTGGGGCGTCGTCGTTCTTCAAGAGCGGTGTCGAGATATACTATTGGGACTCGTGCAATAGAGTGACGGAGCGCGGCCTTTAGGCCGCTTCACCGCTCGCCAACCGGACGCGTTGAAACGATCCAGCCGGCTTGAGCTTTTCACGGTGAAGCGGCCTGAAGGCCGCGCTCCTTCCCGTTTTCACGCCGTGTCACTCCATTGCACGAGACTCAATAACTATGGAAGACGCGCCGCCTTCCGGGTTGCTAATCCGGCGTCGGTCTGGCAAGTAATCGCGCCTCATGAAAAAAGTTTTTTGGACGCTGGCCGCAGTCACGCTCGCCGTGCTCACCGCGTGCAGCGTCAAGGTCGCCAGTTCGAGCCGCCGCGCCGGAGCCGACCCGTTGATTTTGCGCGCGCACTTCATCGGCACCGCCCAGCTTTTCGCCAGTCCCGACGCGGCGAAATTGAAGGAGACTTGGAGCCTGCCCTCCTCGGCCGCGTTGCGCGGCGAACTGCTCTCACGCGCCGCCCTCGTGCCTTCGTTCTGGCTCGGCGAGACCCTGCCCAAAGGCGCGGCCACGCAGACCAATCTCTTCCGCCCGCTCCTTGAAGACCTGCTGGTGAATGAATCCTATCTCGACACTACGGCGGCTCCGGATCTTCTGCTCGCCGTGAAAGTGAGCGACGCCCGCGCGCGCGTGTGGCAGACCAATCTTTGGCAGGCGCTGGTGAACTGGAAGCTCGGCCAGCCCGCCGCCGTGAAGCTCGCGAACGCTGCCGGCTTCGAGTTGAAAACCGCCGGGCTGCCCGGTGCGTTCCGCTGCCTGCGCGTCGGCGAATGGATCGTCGTCAGCGCGGGCGCTCCGTCCGCGCGCGAAACCGCCTGGCTCGCGAATCTCAAATCTCTCGGACGCCCCGCGAAGCCGACCGGCGCGTGGCTCGACGGCGAAGCCAACCTTGCGCGCCTCGACGGCTGGCTGCCGGTGCTGACGCATTTTGAAAATCTGCCCGTGGCCCGCTTCGCGTTCAGCAACCGCGCCGATTTTGTTCGCACCCACGCCACGCTCACGTTTCCCAAGGCACACGGCTGGAAGCCCGAGCCGTGGCTCATCCCGTCGAACCAAATTCACGATCCGCTCGTGAGCTTCCTCGCCGTGCGCGGCGTCGCGCCGCTGTTCGAGAGTTACCAGCCGCTCGCGAGCCTTGGCTACAAGCCCGTGCCGAACCAAGTCATCGGCTGGGGCTACAACGCGCTGCCCTTCCAGTTCAACTACGCCGCGCCCTCGCGCAATGTGCGCCCGCAGCTTCAGTCGCTCACGCCGCGACTCGCGAGCCTGGTGCTCGGCCCGCAGCTCAACGACCTGAGCGGCGTCATCGCGTGGGACACGAATTCACAATACGCCGTCTGGCGCGGCCTGCCGCTCGCCATGCCGCACATCACGGCGC
>JANNGC010000911.1:0-3529 GCA_031380445.1 Pedosphaera sp. | reverse complement strand
CGCAATCGCCGTCGAGATCGGCGGCGGCGAAGGACTTGATGCGCTGATTGAACTTGTCGAGTCCGAGCGCGGCAGTGGTTTCGGTGAAGCCGTTTGCGCCGAGATTGCGGAAGCTGCGCAGAGGAGCGCCGATTTCTAAATCGGCGCCTTGGTCATTGGTAGATCGCGCCGATTTGGAAATCGGCGCTCCTAGCACCACAATGTCCAGCCAGCCATCGTTGTCGTAGTCGAGCAGTTTCAATTCGCCGGGCGGCGCAGGGCCGAACGGAATGACGGCGTGATTCGTGGAGCCGTGGAAGGTGATGACGAGTTGGCTGCTGACGGAAGCGATCACGTCGGGCCGCAAGTCATTGTTCAAATCTCCGACCGCCAGCGCGCCGTCGCCCGGCGCGGCGGGAACACCGCGCCCGACCGTCACATCATTCGACCACGCGCCGCCGCGTTGCTTGAGCAGCAGCGTCACGCCGCCGGCGCCGGACACGAACAAATCTCCCGTTTCATCATTGTCCCAGTCATCGCTCGCGAGCGCGCGCACGGCGGCGAGGGGCGGGACGTTGGTGCTCGTGTCCACAAAATACATGTTCTGCAAGTTGCTCATCACGCGCAGCGCGCCGTTCGTGCCGATGGCCACGAGGTCGAGGTCGCCGCGAAAGTTCAGGTCGGCGAACAGGCCGTCCACGGCGGCGAACCGATCCAAGCCGGCGAAGCGCGTGGTCTCGGTGGCCGTGCCGTTGGTGGCGAAGCGGTAGAGATGGACACCGTGATCGCCGAGCACGAGCGCGTCGGGCGTGGCGTCCTTATTCAAGTCCGCGACGAGCCAGCGTGTGTAGTGTCCGCCGTTGGTGAAGGGGAAAGACTGGGCGTTGGTGAAAAACTTTCCGCCCCGGTTCAGCAACACGCGAAAGTTCTCGCCCTCGCGCACCAGCAAATGATTCGTGCCGTCGCGTGCGAAATCAATCACGCCAACCGGGCCGCTGAGTTTCGTGCCAGCGGACGCGAACACTTCCGCGCTCACGTCGGTGAACACCACTTTCACGCCGTCGCGCAAGGGCTGCTCCAACTGAAACGGCACGCGGGCCTCGGTGTATTTGCAGCGTTCGAGTCCGGCGGGCGTGAGGCTGGCGTTCGGCGTTTTCGCCAGCCAGGCGGTGTGCGCGGTGGTCTGCGTCTGCGCGTCCGCTTCGCGGCCGAGGCGGCGATAGACGGTGGCGAGGCGGAAATGCACGCCAGGAAACTCCGGGTCGAACTGCGCGATCTCCTCATACTGCGCGAGCGCCTCCTCCCAGCGGTTAACGCCCTCGTAGGCGAGGCCGAGTTGCAGGCTCACGGCGTTGATGCGGATGTCGAGGTCCTTGGCCTGTTGGAGAAATTGAATCGCGTTCGTGAAATCGCGCTGATGCAGCGACGCGACGCCCGCGACATAGAGCGCGGGGGCGGAGCCGCGTTCCAGCGTCAGCACGGACTCGGCAAGCGCGCGCGCCTTCGCGTCGTCGCCGGCGAGGAGGAGCGCGTTGGCGAGGTTCAGCCGCGCGTCGGGATGATCTGGTTCCAGCGCGAGCGCCTTCTCGAAGGACGCGACGGCGGGCGCGGCCTCGCCGCGATCCAGTTGCGCTTTGCCCACGTTGCTCAGGCGCAGGAAGTCGTCGCCGCCGCCCGCTGCGCGCGGAGCTTTCTCGCGGCAGGCGGGCAGCAGGCCCAGCGCGGCGAGAAGCAGCGCGCGAACAGTCAGGGACAACCGGTGCATGGTGCGACGATACGAAAACCCGGCGGCGTGGCGAGCGCGGGTTTTGTTCGGCGGAGCGCGGGCTTTCCAGCCCGCAGCAACGTGAAATGGAGAACGGTATCCGCAAGTTCTCACGCCTTCGGTTTGCGAATGTTGCTCCGGACTGGAAAGTCCGCGCTCCGGGCGTTGGAAGTTCCGCGAAACCGCCGGGGCTTCCGCGCCGTCGTATGCCGCGTTCACCAGAAAAAATTATGAAACTCTGCCGATCACTTGTTGCGTTGTTGCTGCTGCCCTCGGTGGTGTGCGCTGCGGAATTGCCCACGGAAATTCCGCTCTGGCCCAAGGGCGCGCCCGGCTCCGAAGGCAAGATGGACAAGGAAGTCGTGACCAAATCCGCGAGCGGCGAAATCTCGGTGTGGAGCATTCACCATCCTTCGCTCACGCCTTATCTGCCCGCGAAGGGTAAGGCCACGGGCACGGCGATGCTCGTGATTCCGGGCGGCGGACATCGCGTGCTGGCCATTACGCACGAGGGTTACAACGTGGGCGAATGGCTGGCGGAGCGCGGCATCGCGGCCTTCGTGCTCAAGCACCGGCTCGCACGCGAGACGAACTCCACCTACAAAATCGAAGTCGAGGCGCTGGCCGACACGCAGCGCGCGATGCGTCTCATCCGCAGCCGCGCGAGCGAGTGGGGCTTTGATCCGGCGAAGGTCGGCGCGATGGGTTTCTCCGCCGGTGGTGAACTGGTCAATTTGGTTTGCGCGCGCTTCGATGAAGGCAAGGCGGACGCCAGTGATGTGATTGAACGCCAGCCGTGCCGTCCGAATTTTCAGGCGCTCATTTATCCCGGACGTTCTGCGGACATTCAGCCGACGAACGGTTTTCCGCCCGTCTTCCTCGCGTGCTCGTCCACGGATCGCAAAGACATCTCGGAAGGACTGGCGGAAACGTATCTGCGTTTCAAGCGCGCGGGCGTGCCGGCGGAGCTGCACATCTACAGCACGGGCGGCCACGGCTTCGGATTGCGCGCGAAGAACACCAAACCCGTCGGCGCATGGGCGGTGCGGATGGATGACTGGATGGCGGACAGCGGCTTCGTGAAACGGCAGCCTTGATTCACTCCAATATATTTATGCACAACTCACCTCACCCTCTGAACGGCTTGGCCATCGCTACTTCCTTGCTCGTCACGGCGGTGGCGCTCACTGCCGCCGATTCCGCGCCCACCACCAACACCACGCGCCGCACGCCCGCGTCCGTGGTGCGCTTCCCGAGGACGGAGGTGAAGTACACGCACGGCCCGGACTCGCAGCGCAAGGAGGGCGTGCCGCGCGGGAAGATCACGGACTTCGACTGGACGAACAGCACGGTCTTCCCGAACACGATCCGGCACTGCTCGATTTACGTCCCGGCGCAATACGACGCCGCGAAGCCCGCTGCGCTGATGATTTTCCAGGACGGCCATACCTACCAAAAAGAGGACGGCGATTACCGTGTGCCGGTGGTGTTCGACAATTTGATCGCGGCGAAGGAGATGCCCGTGACCATCGCGGTCTTCATCGATCCGGGATTCAAGGAGAAGGAGTTTCCGAGTGCGCCGCGCGCCTGGCAGCCGCAGCCGCAGAACCGCAGCTTCGAATACGATTCGCTCACGACGAATTACACCGCGTTCATCCTGGAGGAAATTCTCCCGCACGTTCGCAAGCAGTACAACATCACCGACGATCCTGAGGGCCGCGCCATCGGCGGCATTAGCAGTGGCGCGATTTGCGCTTGGACGGTGGCGTGGCATCGGCCCGACCA
>JANNGC010000891.1:0-2798 GCA_031380445.1 Pedosphaera sp. | reverse complement strand
CCGCGAAGGCGGATGCCGTCTTCCTGGCGGCTGATCCCGGCCTAGGGCGCTTCGTCCGGCCTTACCTGCCAACCGGGATGCCGGTGTTCGCGACGTCCCACACCTTGGACCCCCGCGCCGAAGCTGTTGCCATCCGCGCCGCGCCCGAGGGCGAAGTCCACGGTGTCACCGGCGGTGAGCGCCACGACGTTCGAGAAAGAAGTGCCAGCGGTGGCGGGCAATCCCTGGCCGAAAATTTCCACGCCGTTCACGACGACATGGAAATCCGTGTCGCCGGACAGGCTGCCGGTGTAGAGCGAGTTCACCACCGTCACCACGCGGTAGTTCGCGTTGCTCGGCGCGGTGAAACGCAACGCGCCAAAATTTTCCGGCCGGCCGTTCGCGCCGGGATGAAACCACATCGTGCCCGGCGGCAGAATTCCCTGGCCGCCGCCAATGATGGCCGTGCTCGGGCTGGTGTTGCAGTAGAGCGCCGGGAGGCCAAACGTGCTGTTCGCCGCCCAGCCCGAGACGGCCACGCCGTTGTCGCTCGACGCGCCGAAGTGGAGGGGATGCAGCGTGAAATTGGCATCCAAGTTTCCTTTCCAGCCGTAGCTCCACGCGCCGGATGGGTTCACGCTGGCGAGGAAATCGCGGCCCGCGTTGAAATCGCCATGCGCCACCACGGGCGGAATGACCGGCGGCTCGTTGGTGAGGGTCACGGCGTCATTCGTCGTGGGCGTGATGACGGCGGCGATCTTCAGGCCCGCGCCCCAGCCGTTACCATCCGCGCCGCGCCCGAGCGCGAGATCAATGGTGTCGCCTGCGCTCAACGAAATGGTGTTCGTCCAGCCCGTGCCTTGCGTGGCGGGCAGCGGCTGGCCGAAGACTTCAATGCCGTTCACCACGACGTGATAGTCCGTGTCGCCGGAGAGGTAGCCGGTGTAGAGCGAATCGGCGCGCGTCTCGACGCGGTAATTAAAATTGCTGGGCGCGGTGAAACGAACCGCGCCAAAATTTTCCGGCCGTCCATTCGCGCCGGGGTGCATCCAGAACGTTCCCGGCGGCAGAATCCCTTGCCCGCCGCCGATGATGGCCGTGCTGCCGCTGAGGTTGCAGTAGTGCGCGGGCAGACCGTGCGTGCTGTTCGCCGCCCAGCCGACAATCGGCACGCCGTTGTCGCTCGACGCGTGGAAATGAATCGGGTCGGCGGTGAACGTGCCGTTGAGCGTACTTTTCCAGCCGTAGGCCCACGCGCCCGCCGGATTCACGGTGGCGGAGAAATCGCGAGAGAGATGGAAATCCGCCGCCGGCGCGTTCGTCACCGGAGGCACGCCGTTGGTGCCGGTGTTGCGCAGCACGGAGAACGCGGCCTGATCGAGATTGGGCGTGGCGAGATCGAGCCAGCCGTCGCCATCCACATCCGCAGCGGCAAGGATGCGCGGGCCGTGGCCGGCAGCGTACGTGACACGCGCGAGCAAGGAGGTCGCGGTGAAACTGCCGCTGGCCGACACGTTGCGGAAAACGGAGACGGTGTCCGAACTCGTGTCCGCCACGGCGACATCAGGTTTGCCATCCGCGTCGAGGTCACAGATGACCGCGTTGTAGGGATAGCTGCCGGTGGCAAAAGTCACACGCGCCGCCAGTGAATTGGTCGTCATCTCCCCCGGCGTGCTGGTGTTGCGCCGCACCGACAAGGTGTTGTCGCTGGCGTTGGCGGAGATCACGTCGAGTTTTCCGTCGCCATCCAGATCGCCCACCGTGATGGACGCACCGACGCCACCGGGGAAATGCACGGGAGCCGCGAACGAACCTGCCCCCAGCGTCCCGCCGCCATGGATGTTGCGATAAACCGACACCCCCGAAACGCTGGCGCTGCTGAAGGTCACCAGCAGATCCGCGTGGCCGTCCCCATCAATGTCTCCAGCCTCAATCGTCGGTGCGGCGGAACTGGGCGTGAGGTCCGCGCGCGGGCCGAAGCTGAGGGTTCCCGGACTGCCGCCATTCTGGAACAGCGAGAGCTGGCCGGAACTGTGCGTGGCTGCGGCAAGGTCGGGTTTTCCATCGCCATTCAAATCCGCAATCGTGACCCAGCGCGGATCGCCGGTTGTGCTCAGGTCGAACTTCGGCGCGAAAGAGTGGCTGTTGATCACCCCGCTCGTCGCCGTGTTCCGCAGGAGCGAGATCGAGTCGCCGCTTTGGTTGACGCAGACGATGTCGAGCCGCCCGTCGCCATCCAAATCCGCAAGCCGCACGAGGACCGGCGTGCCGCCGACGGCGAAGTTCACCCGCGCCGCAAAGGTGGAACTGTCCACCACGCCGCTCGTGCCGGTGTTGCGATAGACCGAGACGTTGCCGGTCCAATAATTCGCCGCCACCGCGTCCGGTTTGCCATCGCCGTCCAAGTCGCCAAAGGCCACGCTGACCTGGCCGCTTTCGGCGGCGAAGTCCACGCGGGGAGAGAACGAGGCGGAGTCAAACGCCGCGACCTGCGCCACGCCCGCGCTGAGGAGGAAACCAATCCCGACGTAAAAGTTTTTCATAAGATGCGATGCCGCCCATGTCCCGGTTGGGCGACATCGTGGAGAATGCCAAGGAGGGCATGTTTGACGAGGACAAAAACAGGATGGAGCGCGGCATTTATGCCGCTTCAACGTGGACAACGCCTGTGTATTCGAGGTCCGTGGTGCGTCCGCACAGTGAAGCGGCGTGAAGAGCCTGTGTGAAAAACAAAACGCCCTTTGATCGGATGGGTGGGTGAGCGCGTCAGAGTTGGCGCATGAACTTTCGCACCGGCTGGGATCGAGAGCAGACGCACC
>JANNGC010000885.1:0-26382 GCA_031380445.1 Pedosphaera sp. | reverse complement strand
GAGGCGGTGAGCGCGTCGCCATTCGCATCGCTGTCGTTGTTCAACACGCCCGGGGCCGCGATGGTCAGCCCGATGCTCTTCGCCGTGGCGTAGCTGTCCGCCTGCGCGACGGGCGCGATGTTCGTGATGGAGATCGTTACGGTCGCGTTCGCGGAGTTCAGCGCGCCGTCGTGGGCGCGGTAGGTGAAGCTGTCGTTGCCCGCGAAGCCCGCCGTGGGCGTGAAGGTGAAGCTGCCGTTCGCGTTCAGCGTGAGCGCGCCGTTCGCCGGACCGGACACGAGCGACGCTGTGAGCGGGTGACCATCCACGTCCGAGTCATTCGCCAGCACGCCCGCCGCCGCGATGTTCAGCGTCCCGTTTTTTCTCATGCTGTAGCTGTCCGCCTGTGCGACGGGCGCGGTGTTGGCGGGTGGAGCGCCGGTGATGATGATGCTCACAGTCACGAGAGCGGAGACGGCCAGGCCGTCGGTGGCGCGATAGGCAAACGTGTCGGTGCCGGTGAAATTGTTCGTGGGCGTGTAGTTGAAGCTGCCGTCGGAGTAGAGGGTCACTTCACCGCGGACGGCGAAACCGTATTGCACGGCGACGAGGGCGTTGCCGTCCGGGTCGGAGTCGTTGGCCAGCACGCCGGAGCCGGCGCTGACCGCGAGCGTGGTGTCCTTGGCGATGACGTAGCCGTCGGGCTGCGGCGCAGGCGGGGAATTGGTTGTGGCCGTGCCGGTGACGTTGATGGTCACGGTGGCGACGGCGGAGGTGAGGCCATCGCCGGCCTGATATTGAAAAGTGTCGGTGCCGACGAATTCATTCAACGGGGTGTAGCTGAAGCTGCCGGTGGCGTTGAGATTAAACACGCCGTGATTGGGGGCATCGAGGAGGCTGGCCGTGAGCGGCTGGCCGTCGGCATCCGAGTCGTTCGCGAGCACGCCAGAGCCGGTGACGTTGAGCGCGGTGTTTTTTGCCACGGTGTAGGTGTCGTTCTGGGCCACGGGGGTTGTGTTGCCCGGCGGCGGGGTGGTGACGGTTAGGGCCACGGTGGTCGCGCCGGAGGCGGTCACGCTGTCGCTCGCCTGGTAGGTGAAGCTGTCGGGGCCGGTGTAATTCGCCGTGGGCGTGTAGCTGAAGCTGCCATTCGCGCCCAAGACCAGCGTGCCGTGCGTCGGGCCGCTGACGAGCACGGCGTTCAGCGGCTGGCCTTCCGGGTCGGAATCATTCGCCAGCAGGCCGGGCGCGGGGATGTTCAGGGTGACGTTGCGTGGCGTGGTGTAACTGTCCGGGCCGGTCGTGGGCGGGAGATTTGCGACGCCGTCCATGTAAGTGACTTCCGCCGAGTAGGCGCTTTCCAGCCCGTCCTGGTCATAAGCGGTGACGGCATAATAGTTCATCCCAGGGTTTGTAGGAACCTCCGCCGAGGTGGAATTGCCCCTGTCCAAAACCAAGTCGTACGCACGGGACACTCGTCCCACATGCACGCGGTAGCCGACGACGTTGGTTTCGGTGTTCCGATCCCACAGCAGCGTGGCCGCGTCCGCGAAACACGGGGAAAATAAAATGATCAGTCCGGGCAGCACGGCGCGGAGCCGTCGGCGCAGGTTGAAGAAGAGCCAAATCACAGAGGGCCGTTTTGCAAAAGACATGCCGTGTCCACGCTTCCTAAGTGCCTACGGCATGGGGTGATAACCTCCTACAAAACTCCTACATTTGCCTTGAGCCACGGGGGGACAAAAGGCACTATGCGAACGCGGTCAGTCGGCGAGAAGTTCCGGTCAATAATTCTCCGGGCGTCAAACAGCGTAAGGGCAAATACCGTAGGGCGCAGCGTGGGGGACACACGCCCCGGCGCATTGACGGGCGAGAACGGCGGCGGCTACAACCTAGCGTGTTAGCTGTCGCACCAGATGGGTTCAACGGGTCATGCAAATCTGGACCGACCGCCGCATCAAAAAGATGGGAACGCACATAAACGCAGCAGGCCGGTCAGCAACGGCAGAATCCAACGAGTGGGCTTCGACGCCCAACCCGCTGCCGTTTTGGAAGCGTGCGCTCGACATCGCCTGTCTGATCTTCCTCGCTCCGGCGCTGGTGCCGGTGATGGTTTTCATCGCGCTGGGCGTCCGGTTTTCTTCCCGGGGCGGCATCTTCTTCAAACAGGAACGCATCGGGCTGCGCGGAAAACCCTTCACCCTTTTCAAATTCCGCACGATGGAGCAGTGCGCGGAAACCAAGTCCCATCAGGAATACCTTTCCACCCTCATCCATTCGGACGTGCCGATGGAGAAAATGGATGCGAACGACAAGCGCGTGTCGAAGTTCGGCGTGATTCTCCGCGCCAGCGGCTTGGATGAGCTGCCCCAAGTCTTCAACATCCTGCGCGGCGAAATGAGCCTCGTTGGCCCGCGCCCGTGCATCCGCTACGAGTTCGAGCAATACCTGCCGGAACATCGCCAGCGTCTGAGTGCCGTCCCCGGCCTAACCGGTCTGTGGCAGGTGAATGGTAAGAACCGCACGACGTTTCCCGAAATGGTCGCGTTCGATGTGCGCTATGCGAAAACGCTTTCGCTCGGTCAGGACATTTCGATTTTGTTCCGCACGTTCCCAGTCGTCTTCCGCCAGAGCCGTGAAGTGTTGGAGCGGAAACGTAATGGTCCGAAATCCCGTCCGCCCGTCGCGCGCCCGCCCGTGTCGCGCCAGCCGGAAGGCCGTCCCGCCACCACCCTCTGATTATGAAAGCGCGCGTCAATGTCGGAGTCGTCGGCTGCGGTTACTGGGGGCCGAATCTGATCCGCAACTTCAGCAGCTTGCCGGATTGCACGCTGCTCGCCATTTGCGATCTCGACATCAAGCGGCTGAACCACCTCAAGTCGCTCTACCCGCAGGTCGAGTTGGACACGGATTTTCAGGAATTCCTCGCGCGCGCTGATTTGCACGCCGTCGTCATTGCCACCTCCGCCCACACGCATTACTCGATGGCGAAGCAAAGTCTGCTCGCCGGCAAACACGTCTTCATCGAGAAGCCGATGGCCACCTCCTCCGCCGAGTGCGACGAACTCGTGGAACTCGCCGCCTCGCTCAGCCTCACGCTGATGGTCGGCCACACCTATCTCTACTCCGCGCCCGTCCGCCGCATCAAAGAGATCATTGACTCCGGCGACATCGGCGAAATCCGCTACATCAACGCCCGCCGCCTGAACCTCGGTTTGTTCCAGCGCACCATCAACGTGACGTGGGACCTCGCGCCGCACGACATCGCGATCATTTTCTACCTCACCGGCATGTTGCCGAACTCGGTCAATTGCCAGGGCAATTCCCACGTCACCAAAGGCATCGAGGACGTGACCAACATGTCCATGAACTTCGACCAGGGCGTGTTCGCCAACTTGCAGAACAGTTGGCTCGACCCGCGCAAGGTCCGCGAGATGACCATCGTCGGCTCGCGCAAAATGATCGTGTACGACGACGTGCAGCAGCTCGAAAAAGTCCGCATCTACGACATGCGCGTGGATGCCGTGCCGCCGCACTACGACACGTTCGGAGAATTTCATTTCGCCTATCATTACGGCGACAGCCACATCCCCTACATCAAGCAGGAGGAGCCGCTGAAGGTGGAGTGCTCGCACTTCCTCGACTGCATCCGTACCGGCGGCAAGCCGCTGACCGACGGCGTCCACGGCGCCAACGTCGTGCGCGTGCTCGAAGCCTGCACCCGCTCGCTCAAGCAGCAGGGCGCGGCGGTGAAATTCGACGCAGCGGCCAAGACTTCGCCCGCGACCAGAAACGGCGCAGCCCATGCGGCTCCCAAGCTCGTCAAGCCATGAGCAGCGAAGCCAATCCTCTCTGTCGCATCGCCGCTGATGTGAAGCTGGGCCGGAATGTCCGGCTCCCCGGCTTCGTCAATCTTTACGGCTGCACCATCGGCGACGACACGCGCATCGGGACGTTCGTGGAAATCCAGAAGGGCGCGGTCGTGGGCAACAACTGCAAGATTCAAAGCCACTCGTTCCTCTGCGAAGGCGTGACGCTCGAAGACGAAGTGTTCATCGGCCACGGCGTCATGTTCACCAACGACCGTTTCCCGCGCGCCACGAATGACGAGGGTCTGCCGAAGACCGATGCCGAATGGGCGTGCGAAAAAACGGTCGTGAAGCGCGGCGCGTCCATCGGCTCGAACGCCACGATCCTTTGCGGCCTGACCATCGGCGAGCGCGCCATTGTCGGCGCGGGCAGCGTAGTCACGAAAGATGTTCCTGCCGGCGCGATTGTCGCCGGCAATCCCGCGCGCGTGCTGCGGAAAATGTCTGACTCTAAAAAATCCCATGCAGGTTCCCTTTCTTAATCTCCGGCTCCATCACGAGCCGATGCGTGACGAGTTGCGCGCCGCCATCGAGGCGGTGATTGACGCCAGCGCCTTCGCGGGCGGCAGCTACGTCGAGAAATTCGAGCGCGAGTTCGCCACGTTCTGTGGCGCGAAGCACACTTGCGCCGTCGGCAACGGCACGGACGCGCTGTGGTTTGCGCTGCTCGCGCTCGGCGTCGGGCCGGGTGATGAAGTCATCACCGTGCCGAGCACGTTCATGGCGACGGCGGAAGCGATCAGCTACTGCGGCGCGAAGCCCGTGTTCGTGGACATTGACGAAGAGACTTACACGATGGACGCGACGCTGCTCGAACGCGCCATCACGCCGCGCACCAAGGCGATTGTTCCCGTCCAGCTCTTCGGTCAGACGGCGGACATGGATCCGATTCTGGAAATCGCCCGCCGGCACAAGCTGCCCATCGTCGAGGACGCCTGCCAGGCGCACGGCGCGGAATACAAAGGCCGTCAGGCCGGCACCATCGGCGACGCCGGTGCGTTCAGTTTTTATCCCGGCAAGAATCTCGGCGCGCTCGGCGAAGCCGGCGGGACGGTGACGAACCGCCCGGAGTTGAAGCAGGCGATGGACACGCTCCGCGACCACGGCCAGGCGAAGAAATATCATCACTCGATGATTGGCTGGAACGGCCGCATGGACGGCATTCAAGGCGCGGCGCTCTCGATCAAATTGAAGCGGCTGGCCGCTGGGAATGATCTGCGCCGCCAGCACGCCGCGCACTACACCGAACTGTTGTCCGGCCTCGACGAAATTATTTTGCCCACGACCGCGCCGGGCCGCACGCACGTCTTCCACATCTACGCGATTCGCGCGCCGAAGCGCGATGAGTTGATGCGCGCGCTCACGGCGCAGGGCATTGGCTCCGGCATCCATTATCCCGTGCCGGTGCATTTGCAGGAGGCATATCGTTCGCTCGGACTGGGACGCGGCTCATTCCCGGTGGCCGAGCGTTGTGCGGATGAATTTGTCTCGCTGCCCATGTTCCCGGAACTCACGCCGGAGCAGGTGGAATACGTCGCGGGCGCGGTGCGCGCCTGGGTGGAAAAATCTCTGGTGACCGCATGACCGCCGCCCCCGCCATCTCCATTGTGCCGCCCGCGCTTTCCTGCGCCGGGGCTTCGATGGATTTGCGGATCGTGAATCCCATCGAGGACACGACGTGGGACGCGCTGCTCTGGACCCATCCGCACGCGACTTTTTTCCACAGCGCGGCGTGGGCGAAGACGCTCGCGGACGCCTACGGTTTCGAGCCGCGCTACGTGGTCGCGACGAGCGGCGATGAATTGCGCGGGCTGCTGCCGCTGATGGAGGCGCGAAGCTGGCTGCGCGGAAAGCGCGGCGTGTCGCTCCCGTTCACGGACGAATGCGCGCCGCTGCTCACGCCGGGCGTCACCGCTGAGTCTCTGCTCAGTGTCGCCACGCACGAGGGCCTGTCGCGCGGCTGGAAATATCTCGAACTGCGCGGCGGCCATGAACTGTTCCACCATTTGCCCGAGTCGGTGGCCTTCCACGGCCATGTTCTCGGCTTGAATCTCAAGGCCGAGGACGCCTTCGCGAAGTTCGACAACTCCGTGCAGCGCAATATCCGCAAGGCCGAACGCGCGGGCGTGACCGTCGAGTTCGCCACGGACGCCGCCGCTGTGCGCGCCTACTACGAACTGCACTGTCGCACGCGCACGAAACACGGCGCACCGCCGCAGCCGTTCCGTTTCTTCGAGTCGCTGGGCCGGAACATTCTGGAGAAGGGCCACGGTTTCATCGCCTTGGCCAAGCACGAGGGCAAAGCCATCGCGGGCGCGGTTTTCTTCCGTTTCGCGCGCACGGCCATCTACAAGTTCAGCGCCTCGGATGAACGCTTTCAGGAATTGCGCGGTCCTAATCTCGTGATCTGGCAGAGCTTGCGCCGTCTGATGGACGCGGGCGTGATGGAACTGGATTTCGGCAAGACCTCGCAGGCCAACGAAGGCTTGCGGCGGTTCAAGCGGCAGTGGGGCGCGGACGAGCGGGTGATCCGCTACGCCCGTTACGATTTCGCCCGGCGGCAGTTTGTCAAAACAAGCGATCTGGCGGCTGGCCTTCAGGCCCGGTTGTTTGCTCTAATGCCAGTGGCGGTTTCCCGCTGCCTTGGCCGCGCGGTTTATCCGCACCTGAGTTGAGGCGATTGATGATGGAAGCTAAACACAACAAGAAGGAAGCGTTCGAGGTGCCGGCCCTGGGCATGAAGCTCACGGACATCTACTACGTGCTCTTCCGCCAGAAGTGGGTCATCCTCGGCTGTCTCGCGGCGGGCCTGCTCGCGGGCCTCATCGTGTTCTTCACGCAGACGACGCTGTATTGGTCGGAGGCGAAGCTGATTGTCCGTTACGTCACCTCCACACGTTCGGTCGAGGCCGCTGGTTCGCAGACCAAGATGCCGGATTTCGGCGGTGAAAACGTCATCAACACCGAGATGGAAATTCTCACCAGCTACGATCTCTGCGAGGAAGTGGCGCGGCGCGTCGGCCCGGAGAAATTGCTCGGCAAGGGCAAGGGTAGCAACGTCGCCTCGGCCGCCGAAGTGGTGTTCAAGGGGTTGGAGCTGAACAACCCGCATCGTAATAACGCCATCAAGGTGCGCTTCTCGCACCGGGATCCGACGATCTGCCAGAACGTGCTGAACGAGATCATCGAGGAGTATTTCAAGCGCCACAAAAAGATCCACCACACCGGGCGCAACTACGAAGGCATCCTCTCCGAAGAGGCCAATGATCTCCTGACCCGCATCCACGAAAACGAGGCGGACTTGCAGAAGCTCAACCGCAAGGCCGGCGTCGTCTCCGTGGTCGAGTCGAAGAACAACCTCGCGGCCGAACTGGCTCGGCTGCGTCAGAAGCACAATGACGCCGAGGCGGACATCGCCGACTTGCGCGCCGTGCTTGGCACCACCGCCGCGCCGACGCCCGAGACGAACAGCGTGCCCAGCGCGCTGCCCGCCACGAAGCTCAATGAGTATCGCGTCGTCCTCGGACGGCTCGAATCCATGCGCGCGAACGAGTTCGACCTGACCGCGAAATTCACCGACGAAAACCCGCAAGTCGTGACCTTGCGCCGCCAGATCGAGGAGCAGGAAAAGAAGAAGGCCGCGCTGGAGAAGGAATTTCCGAAACTGACCGCTCTGCCCGTCGCCGCGCCCATCCTGCCCGGCTCTCCGCTCGAAGCCCGCACCAATCCGCGTCTGCTGATCGCGGCGGAATCGAAACTCAACGTCATCAGCAACCAGATCGTTGAAGTGCGCGCCGAACTGTCCACCATTGACGGCTTGGAGGCGTCCATCGCCGACGTGCAGCGCAAGCTGGATCTGAACAAGAAAAATTATGACTACGTCGTGAACGGACTCCAGGCCTCGAAGTTCGACGACAAGATGGCCGAGGCCAAGATGTCGAACATCCAGTCCGCGCAGACTCCTTCGCCGCCCGCGCCGAACGTCTCGCAGCGCCTCAAATTCGTCATCGGAACGTTCGTCGGATTCCTGCTCGCCGGTCTCGGCCTGGCGTTCTTCATCGAGATGTTTGTGGATCACACCATTCGCAAGGCTTCGGAAATCGAGACGAAGCTGAAGATGCCGCTGTTCCTGTCCATTCCCAAACTCGGCCTGAACGGTCACGCGAAGATGCTGCCCTTCCCCGGACCGAAGGATGAGGAAGACGAGGACGACAAGAAAGCCGGCCTGCCCGCGACCGCCACGGACTTGCACCAGACGTGGGACGCCGAGCATCCGCTGCGCCGCTACATTGACGGCGTGCGCGACGCCACGCTCACGCACTTCGGCGGCGACCCGCACAAGCCCAAACTCATCGGCATCACCAGTTGCGGCGGCAACGCAGGGGTCACGTCCATCGCCGCCGGTCTCGCGGGCGCGCTTTCCGAGACGGGTGACGGCAACGTGCTCTTGCTGAATTTGAATTACGAAGCCGAGGCGGCGCATCCATTCTATCGCGGCGAACTCGCCTGCGGTCTGGCCGACGCGCTCGAACTCGACAAACGCTCGAATGGCAAAGTTTTGCAGAATCTCTACGTCGCCACCGCCGGCAACCCGAACGATCCGGCGACGCAGAGCCTGCCGAAGCAGCTCGCGCGCATCGTGCCCAAGCTGCGCGTGTGCGATTACGACTACATAGTTTTCGATCTGCCCCCGACCACGCCCACCACCATGACCGCGCGCCTCGCCGGCATGATGGATTTGGTCATCCTCGTCGTGGAGTCGGAGAAGGACACGCAGGAGTCGGTCAAGCAGGCCAGCCGTCTGCTCGCGCGCTCGAAGGCGCCCGTCAGCGCGGTGCTGAACAAGGTGCGCGACCCGGTGCCCAAGTGGTTGCAGCAAGGGGTGTGAAACGGCCATCGGTGTGCGAACCACGCCGCCAACCTGGCCGGGCCGCCTTGCGCGCGGCGGAAATTTTCCTGAGTTAGAAGACGAAAACATTGTCGCAAGCTGGAAAATGTGACGATGGAGAGTTGCCCCGGAATTATCCGGGGCGCAAAAAGGTGGGATCGAACGCACGGACTTTGCGCCGCGCGCCTTTCGCATTTCACCCCCATGAGAACAACACGAGACGACGCCAGGCAATCGCGTGACTGCGAATTGACGGGGACGAAGTCTGCCTGTGTGAAATCCAAATGACGAATGACGAATGACCCAATAACGCCGTCGCGCGCCCTCCCTCCATTCGTCATTCGTCATTCGTCATTGCTCCGCTGATGTTCCTCCTCCGCACATATTACCGGCTGAAACCGTTCATGCCGCACGGCCTGCGGCTCGCGTTCCGGCGCTGGCGCGCGGGACGGCGGCAGCGCGCCTTCGCGCACGAATGGCCGATCAAGCCCGGCACCGAAAAACCGCCCGCCGGCTGGCAGGGCTGGCCGGACGGGAAAAAATTCGCGCTCGTCCTCACGCACGACGTTGAGCGTGCGGGCGGTCTGGAACGCTGCCGCGCTTTGGCCGAGTTGGAGATGTCGCGCGGCTTCCGCTCCGCGTTCAACTTTGTGCCGGAAGGTGACTACCGTGTCCCGCCCGAGTTCCGTGCGTTCCTGACGAAGAACGGTTTTGAAGTCGGTGTTCATGATCTGCACCACGACGGCAAGCTCTACTGGTCGCGCGACGAATTCCGCCGCAACGCCGCGAACATCAACCGCTACCTGCGCGAATGGCAGGCCACCGGTTTCCGCTCCGGCTTCATGCACCACAATCTCGAATGGCTGCACGATCTCGAGGCGGATTACGACTGCTCCACGTTCGACACCGATCCGTTCGAGCCGCAGCCCGACGGTGTGGACACAATTTTCCCGTTCTGGGTTTCTGCGCCGGGCCGGCCCGGTTACGTCGAGCTGCCCTACACGCTCGCGCAAGATTTCACGCTCTTCCTGCTCTTGCAGGAGGAGGGCATCGAGATTTGGAAGAAGAAGCTCGACTGGATCGCCGAGCACGGCGGCATGGCCATGCTCGACGTGCATCCCGACTACATGGATCTCAACGGGCCGGGCGAGCCAGGCCAGTCGTATCCCATCGCGCGCTACGCGGAGTTCCTCGATTACGCGAAGCAGAAATACGAGGGGCAATACTGGGCCGCGCTGCCGAATGAAGTCGCCGCTCTGGCCCGGAAGCAACTCGCGCCCGCGCTTGTCGCTTCACCTGTATTGAATGGGAACGGCGTCGCACCACCCCCCCGTCCCACGCCCGCGAAGCGCCAGAAAATCTGGATCGACCTCGACAACACGCCGCACGTCCCGTTCTTCGAGCCGATCATTGACGAGTTGCGCGCGCGCGGCTTTGAAGTCGTGCTTACGGCGCGTGACGCGTTTCAAGTGTGCGAACTCGCCGACCAGAAAGGCGTGCGCTACACGAAAGTCGGACGGCACTACGGCAAGAACAAGTTGGTCAAGGTGCTCGGCCTGTTCTACCGCGCCTGCCAGTTGCTGCCGTTCGTGCGGCGTGAGAAACCTGATCTGGCGCTGTCGCACGGCGCGCGGTCGCAGCTCATCATTTGCAATCTGCTCGGCATTCCCACCGTGCTGATGGCCGACTACGAGTTCGCGCAATACCCGCCGCTCATGCGCCCGACGTGGGAGATGGTGCCCGAAGTGATTCCGAACGAAGCCCTCTGCGCCCCGCCTGAACGCATCCGCAAATATCCCGGCATCAAGGAAGATGTGTACGTGAGCCGGATGCGGCGCGACCCGGATTTCCTGAGTGCGCTTGGCATCCGCTCCGAGGAGATGCTCATCACCGTGCGCCCGCCAGCGACCGAGGCGCATTATCACAACCCTGAAAGCGAGGCGCTGTTCGTGCGCTTCATGGAACTGGCCTGCAAGGAAAAGGATGTCCGCATCGTGCTGCTCCCGCGCAACACGAAGCAGGGCGAACTCATCCGCAAGAACTGGCCGCAATGGTTCGGCGCGGCGCGCACCGTCATTCCGCGCACGGCGGTGGATGGTTTGAATCTGCTCTGGCATTCCGATCTGGTGGTCAGCGGTGGCGGCACCATGAACCGCGAGGCCGCCGCGCTCGGCGTGCCGGTCTATAGCATCTTCCGTGGAAAAATCGGCGCGATTGATCACCACCTCGAGCAGGAAGGCCGGCTCGTGATGATCGAGACCACCGAGGACGTGGAACACAAAATCAAACTCGCCCGCCGCTCCCGCAACGGCCACGCGAACGGTGTGACCACCAAGACGCTGAAAGTCGTCGTGGATCACATTGATGACATCGCGCGCATTCAGGCGGAGTGAACAGTTTCCAAACCGCTACTAAACGCTAATGGACGCTGATGAAGAAAGTTCAGAGCAGTTCCTGCCCCATTAGCGTTTATCAGCGTTAATTAGCGGTTAAAAATTTCCCCTTTCTCATGCCTCAGACTTTGAAACTGATTCTCGTGGCCGGCGCGCGGCCGAACTTCATGAAGGTCGCGCCGCTCATCCACGCCGCGCGCCGTTACAACGCGGACACCAGCGCCACCGCGCGCTTCGACTGCCGCCTCGTCCACACCGGGCAGCATTACGACGACGCGATGTCGGAGGTTTTTTTCCGCGAGCTGGGCATCCCGAAGCCCGACGTGAACCTCGGCGTCGGCAGCGGCTCGCACGCGACGCAGACCGCGAGCGTGATGGTCGGCTTTGAGAAAGTGTGTCTCGAAGAAAAGCCGGATTGGGTCGTGGTCTTCGGCGACGTGAACTCCACCGTGGCCTGCACGCTGGTGGCGGTGAAACTCGGCATCAAGGTCGCGCACGTCGAAGCCGGCTTGCGCAGTTTCGACCGCACCATGCCGGAGGAAATCAACCGCCTGGTCACGGATTCGATTGCCGATTTGCTGCTCACGCCGTCCGAGGATGGAAATGAAAATCTCCGTCGCGAGGGCGTGCCGGAAGCGCGCATCAAACTTGTCGGCAACATCATGATCGATTCGCTCGTCGCGAATCTGGAACAGGCGCGGCGCAGCCAAATTCTTCAGCAGTGCGGCGTCACGCCGGGAAATTTTCTTTACGTCACGCTACACCGCCCCGCGAACGTGGACGACCGCGCGAGCCTCACGGCCATCGCGGGCGAATTGAAACGGCTGGCCGCCAAAACGCCCGTCGTCTTCCCCGTCCATCCGCGCACGCGCAAAATGTTTTCCGAGTTTGGCCTTCAACTCAACGGCGACAGCGGCTGCCATCTCCTCGATCCCGTCGGCTACCATGACTCGGTGTGCCTCACGGAAAACGCACGGCTCGTGCTCACGGATTCCGGCGGCTTGCAGGAGGAGTCCACCTACTTCCGCACGCCGTGCCTCACGCTGCGTCCGAACACCGAGCGCCCGGTTACGATCACGGTCGGCAGCAACCGCCTCACGCAAGTCAGCACGCTCGCCGAGGATTTGAACCAAGTCCTCGCCGCCAGTCCGCGCCTTGGGCGCCTGCCGGAAATGTGGGATGGCAAAACTTCGGAGCGAATTCTGTCTGCGCTCGCTGCGGTCTGATTTGAGCAGTTCAAAAAGTTTGTGAGCATCCGCGTCATCCTCTGCCTCCTGTTCGTGCTGGGCTTTTCCATTTACGCCTGGCGCAACTGGTTCGCGTCGCTCTGCGCGGCGATTTGTCTGATGGCGGTGCTCGAACATCCCGACATGCCCAAGAGCATCGGCGGCATTCAGGGGCTGAATCCGTGGAATTTTTTGATGCTGAACGTGCTGCTGGCGTGGAGGCGGAACCGGCGTCACGAGGGCAGGGTGTGGGACATGCCCCGATACCTCATGCTGCTCGGTGCCGGGTATCTGTTCGTGATCCTCTGGGGAGTGGCCCGGCTGCTGATGGATTTTGAAAGTTTGAAACACGACGACTTCGAGGAATTCGGAATCAGTTATGCGATCAGCGATTACCTGATCAATTGCGTGAAGTGGGTGCTGCCGGGGCTGCTGCTTTTCGACGGCTGTCGAAGCCGTCAAAGGACCGTCATCGGGGTAGCCTGCATCCTTTCGGTGTATTTTGTGCTCGCCCTGCAAGTCATCAAACACATGCCGCTGAGTTCGGCGACGGCCAGCGGCGCTGACCTTTCACGCCGCGCCAACAAAGTGCTGGCGCGGTCTGTCGGGTATCATCGGGTCAACCTGTCCATGATGTTCTCCGGCGCGTCCTGGGCCATGCTCACCGCGATCACTCTGGCGAAGACCCGGCGCGCACAACTGCTCATCCTCGCCGCCGCCGCGATCATCGCGCTCGGCCAGGCGCTGACCGGCGGCCGGGCCGGATATGTCACCTGGGGGCTGCTGGGTCTGATGATTTGCCTGCTGCGCTGGCGGAAGTTCCTGCCCATTATTCCGTTGACGGTCCTGGCCGTGATGACTTTTCTGCCCGCCGTGCGGGAGCGGATGCTCCAGGGTTTCGGCCAGGGCGAAGGCCCGATGAAGACGCAGACGGACGCCTATGAAGTCACCTCGGGGCGGACCATTGCCTGGTCGTATGTCATTCCCAAAATATTTGCCTCGCCCATCATGGGCTACGGGCGGCAGGCCATGATTCGCACCGGCATTTATCAGAAAATCATGGATGACTACCAAGGCGGCGAAACCTTTCCTCATCCGCACAACGCCTATCTGGAAATGCTGCTCGACAACGGATTGATCGGTTTTGTGATCGTCATCCCGATGTATGCCATCTTCTTTTTCTTCTCGTATCGAGTGCTGAAGGATCGCACCGACCCGATCTATGCGGCGGTGGGCGGCGTTTGCTTTTCGCTGGTCTCGGCGCTGCTCATCGCGGCGATGGGCAGCCAGAGTTTTTATCCGCGCGAAGGTTCCGTCGGCATGTGGTGCGCCATCGGTCTGATGCTGCGGGTCTATGTCGAACGCGAGCGATCCCTCCTGACGGGTGTGCCGCTGTTTGAGGAAAGCCCGGAGGAGGAGGATTCCGCCGAGGACGTGGAAGTGGTTTCTCATCCTTACTCCGCATGATGAACGCCCCGACATCGCCGCCCGTTCCGGTCGCCGCCCGTCCGCGCCTGGCCTACCTGCTCGCGGCCAGTCATTCCGGATCCACGCTGCTGGCCATGCTGCTGGGCGCGCATCCGGAGGCCTGCACGGCGGGTGAACTCAAGGCCACCAGCCTGGGTGATCCCGATGCCTACCGGTGTTCCTGCCGCGCGCCGATCCGGCAGTGCGATTTTTGGAAAACAGTTACGCAGCAGATGTCGCACAAAGGCATCGGTTCGTTCGACATCACGAATGCGGGGACCAGTATCTTCGGCCTCGACAGTGCCTACGTGCAGCGGTTGCTGGCTCCGCTGCACCGGGGCGCGGCGCTGGAAACCGTCCGCGACCTCGCGCTCAGCTTGTCCGGTTCGTGGCGACGTCACCTGGGCCGGACCAACCAGCGCAACCTGGCGCTCATCGAATCGTTACAGGCCGCCACCGGAGCCGCCATCGTGGTGGATTCCTCGAAGATTGCGCTGCGCCTCAAATATCTTCTGCGGCTCAAATCCCTCGACATCAAAATCGTCCGCTGCCTGCGCGACGGGCGGGCCGTGTCGCTTACTTACCTTGATGACTGGGGGTTTGCCGATTCCACGGATCCGGCGTTGCGCGGCGGAGGCACGGGCCTGAAACGTCCCTCGGTCCGGCAGAACATGGCGGACGCAGCCAACGAGTGGAAGCGCAGCAACGAGGCCGCAGATTGTCTGCTCCAGCAACTGCCCCGCTCGCAATGGACCGAAGTGCGCTACGAGGATCTGTGTGCGAATCCCAAGGAGACGCTCGGACGCCTCTGCACTTTCCTAGGTTTGGATCCGGCGCGCGCGAACCTGGATTTTCGCGCACGAGCGCAGCATGTAATCGGCAACGGCATGCGCTTCGACACGACCTCCGAGATTCGCCTGGACGAGCGTTGGAAAACTCATCTCCGCCCCGAAGATTTGGAAATCTTTGACCGTGTGGCGGGCGACCTGAACCGCCGTTACGGCTACGTCTGACTTGCCTGTGACGCTGCGCCGCTTTCCCTATCCGTACCGCGCCATGCTCGCGATTTGCAGCGACCTCGACGAAACGGCCGACGCGCAGGTGTACGCGGAGCAGATGCGTTTCCTGAACACGCGCGAGCAGACGACGATGGGCGCAGGCGTCGGCCTCGAAGTGGGCAACTCGATCTACTTCGACATGCCGCCGAATCAGTTCGCCTACTGGAACACGGACGACGCGGGACGCGAAATGGCCCGCACCCTGATGCGCAGCGGTCACATTGACTGCCTCCACTCGTACGGCGATCTCGCGGTGAGTCGCGCGCACGTCGAGCGGGCGTTGCAAGAATTGGAGCGCCACCAGCTCGCGCTCAAAGTCTGGATCGATCACGCGCAGGCGGTGACGAATTTCGGCGCGGACATCATGCAGGGCCACGGCGATGAGTTGGGCCACGCCGCCTATCACGCCGACCTCACGCTGCGCCACGGCGTGCGCTACGTCTGGCGCGGGCGCGTGACCAGCGTCATCGGACAAAACACCGAAGCGAACTTTGGCGGTCTGTGGCGGGCTTCCGCGCCGCTGGCGTCTGGCAAAACCATTTTGAAAGAAGCCGCGAAGCAGATGCTCGGTCACGCGGGGAATGAGAAATACCGCGCCCACGCTGGCAACCGCCTGCTCCATCCCTCGCAACTCCGCGACGGTCAGCCCACCGTGGAATTTCTCCGCTGCAACCCGCATCCCGCCGGCGTGGACACCGGCGACACGGGCGCGGGCCTTGGGGAAGTGCTGACCACGCGCTTCCTCGATCAACTTGTGGACCGTGAGGGCGTCTGCCTGCTCTACACGCATCTCGGCAAAGTGCCAGACCGCGTTTTTCCCGAGGCCACGGTTCGCGCGCTGCATTTGCTCAAGCAGTATTCCGACGCGGGGAAAATTCTCGTGACCACGACGCGCCGCGCGCTCGACTACGTGCGGATGACGGAAAGTTCCACGCTCTCCATCGCGGAAGACGCCAAGTCTGGCGCGGTGAACATCACCTGCGATTCAAAGTGGCCGAGCGAGGAGCTTCAGGGGTTGACGATTTACACCGATGTCGGCGTGAACGAGTTGCGCCTCAATGGCTGCTCTGTTCCGACCCAACGGAATGCCACCGATGAAACGGGCCGCGCCAGCGTTTCCATTCCGTGGCCGCCGTTGAAGTTTCCGACGATCTGACCTCGCTCGCAGCATGCTCTCCCGCTTCTTCAACCTCGTCTCGCAACGCTGCACGCACGCATGGCTGCGCCGCTTTGCGCGGCGGAATCCGCAGGTTCAGATCGGCGACAAGCTGCGCCTCATCGGCCGCCCTATTTTCGACGTGGCTCCTGAAGCGCGCGTGAAGATTGGTTCCCACGTCACGATGATCAGCGTGCCGGAGGGAAATCTTTCCGGCCTGTCCAAAGGCTGCTCCATCAGCGTGGAGCCGGGCGCGAAGCTGACCATTGGCGACGGCTGCGGTTTCTCCGGCGTGTCCATTTACTGCGCGCTGGATATTTCCATCGGCTCGCATCTGACGTGCGGGGCGAATGTCTGCATCTGGGATACGGATTTTCACCCGCTCGACGCGGCGGCACGGCGCGCGAATGACCGCAGTGCCATCGCCCGCAAACCCGTCATCATCGGCGACGATGTTTTTCTCGGCGCGAATGTGCTCGTGTTGAAAGGCACTCGAATCGGCGATCGTGCGGTCATCGGAGCGGGCAGTGTAGTGACGGGCGAAGTGCTGGCCGATGAAATCTGGGCGGGCAATCCCGCGCGCCTCGTGCGGCGCAACGATCCAAAAGACGCTGCGGCGCGAACTCAATAATTTCTCCGTGACCGCCACCGAACAGAAATCTCCGCCCGCGCCCGACGTCAGCGGCCGCCAGCATCTGGTCCGCAACGTTCTCGTGAGCTGGCTCTCGCAACTGGTCTTCATCGCCGCCGGGTTCATCATGCCCCGGCTGATCGATCACCAGCTCGGGCAGGAGATGCTCGGCCTCTGGGATTTCGGCTGGACCATCGTGGCCTACTTCGGCCTCGTGCAGATGGGCGTGGTCGGCTCCATCAACCGTTATGTGGCCACGCATCAGGCGACCGGCGACATCGCGGGTGTCAATCGTTGCGTCAGTTCCATCTCCCTCGTCCTGCTCGCGATGGCGGCGTTGATGGTTCTGTTGAGCTTCGGCACGGCCTTCGCGCTGCCGCATCTGCTCGACAAACATCTTCGACCTTTTGAAAACGAACTCGCTTGGGTCGTCATCGGTCTCGGCCTCGCCACGGCGGTGCAAACCGCGTCCGCCGTTTATGGCGGCGTGCTCACCGGCTGCCACCAGTGGGGCATTCACAATGGTATTTACGCGGGCGGCTATTTCATCACCGTGCTCGGGATGGTGGGCGTGCTGCTCGCGGGCGGCGGACTGCGCGGCCTGGCCGTGGTGCAATTGCTCGGTGAACTGTTGCCCGCAGCAGCGCGGATGTTCTTCGCCTATCGCGTCTGCCCCGGCCTCAGTCTCAGCCCGCGCCACGCCGAGGCGAAGACCGCGCGCGGCATGATGCACTTCGGCGGCAAATCCTTCGTCCCGCAAATCGCTGACCTGCTGCTGAACCAGACCGTGAACGTGCTCATCATCGCCGCGATGGGGCCGGCGGCGCTCGCGCTCTTCGCCCGGCCGCGCAGTCTCGTGCTGCAAACGCGCTCGCTCATTTTCAAAATGTCCGCCGTGTTGGTGCCGTCGGTGAGTTCGCTCCAGGCGCTCGGCGATCATCAAAAAATTCAAGACCTCGTGATCAAAGCCACGCGTTACGCCTGCTGCCTGACGCTGCCCGTGACCGTCGTGCTCGTCACAATGGGCAGTCCGGTGCTGGTCGCGTGGATGGGGCCGGATTACAAAAACGGCATCGTTCTCGCGCTGCTGGCGTTCGGCTACACCACCTACATCGTGCAGGCGCCAACCATCGGCATTCTGGGCGGCATGAATCTCCACGGACGCCCGGCCATCATGCACCTCATCGCGTGCGCGATCAGCGCGGTGCTGGTGGCGCTGGCGCTGATGGTTTTTCACTTGGACCTCGCGTGGGTGGCGGCGGCGGTCTGCGCGCCGCTCGCGTTGCTGAATGCGATTTACGTTCCGCTCTACGTGTGCCGCCGCCTGAACTTGTCGGGCCGCGAGTATTTCTGGAAGGCGCTCGCCGAGCCGGTGCTTTACGTGCTGCCCGCCACGGCGGTGCTGCTGCTCGCGCGCTGGCTGTTCTGGTCGAAGCCGTTGATCGCCCTGCCGGTGGGCGTGGCGGTGGCGACGTTGATTACGCTGCCGATTTATTGGAACTGGGTGTTGCCCGAGGCGATGAAGAGGAAAGTCCGTTCGAAACTCTCGTGGGGCGGCGAGCCAATGGCTGCGAAGGTGATCAGTTGAGTAATGAGGCGCACATCCATCGGAGCGCGGACCGCCGAGTCCGCGTGTTCATCGTCGCAGACGAAGAATCAGTCATCTGGCGTGAGATGATCGCGCGGACTCAGCGGTCCGCGCTCCTAGCTAGGCAGGTATGACCGCCACCGAGGAAAAAACTTTACGCTCCACGCAGCCGCCTTGCCCGGCCTGCGGCGAGCGTCATCCGCGCGCGCTGGGTGCGGTGGCGTCGCGCCATGCGGATCACGGCTTCGCGGATGGCGGCGATCTCTTCGAGTGTCCGAACTGCTTCCTGCTCTTCCTCGACAAGCCCGCGCGCGCGAACGATGCCAGTGAGATGTACGAGGAACTGCCGGCGAATCTTTTGCCGGAGAGCGTGGGCCGCCGAGATTTCGATCTCGCGCTGGAAGTCACAGACGCGGGCACGCGTCCGCTGACCGTGCTCGACGTGGGCTGCTTTCGTGGCGACTTCCTGCAACGCCTGCCTAACACCGTGGCGAAGTTCGGCATCGAGCCGAGCCGTGAGGCGCGGCAGATGATGGCCGAGCGCGGCATCCAGTTGTTCGGTGAAACCATCGACACCGCCACCGCGCCGGACGCGCGCTTCGATTTCATTTACCTCATGGACGTGGCCGAGCATCTGCCCAATCCGCTCGCGGACCTTCAGAAGCTCGCGCGCTGGCTGAAGCCCGGCGGGAAGCTCATCATCACCACGGGCAACAGCGACGCACTGCCGTGGCGGCTGTCGCGCCTGAGCTATTGGTATTACCTGCCGCAGCACCTCTCGTTTTGTAACCGCCGCTGGTTCGCGTGGGCGGCGAAGGAATCCGGACTGCGGCTGGTGCGCAGCACGGGCTTCAGTCATTCACGCCGGGCGTATGGAAAAATGTTTGTCGCCGAACGCTGGCGGCAGTTCGTGAAAATTTTAATCGGCCGCATCAGCGAACGGTTCACGGGCCGGAGAATGTTTTCGCACGCGGTCGGCACCGCGACCTGGCCGGATCACATTTTCGTGGTGCTGCAACGCGGAGAAAACTGATGTCCTCGCAACCCAAAAAAGGCTGGCCATGGGAAAGTGATCCGCCCCCCGCGCTCACCGCCGAGGCGCTGGCCGCGCTGCCGCGCATCAGCATCGTCACGCCGTCGTTCAATCAGGCGGACTTCATCGAGGAGACTATCCTTTCGGTGCTCGCGCAGAATTATCCGAAGCTCGAATACATCGTCATGGACGGCGGCAGCACGGACGGCAGCGCGGAGATTATCCGGCGCTACGAAAACCGGCTCACCTTCTGGGCCAGCGAAAAAGATCGCGGCCAGAGCCACGCCATCAACAAAGGACTGGCCCGCTGCACCGGCGACATTTTCAACTGGATCAATTCGGATGACTTGCTGCTGCCGGGCGCGTTGTGGACGGTGGCCCGGGCGTGGCAGCAGCACCCCGGTCGCATCGTCTCCGGTGCCACGGAATTTTTTAACGCGGCGGGACCGTTCGACGTGATGAAGCCCGGAAACCAGACGCTGAAAAACTTCGTCCGCTTTTGGGAGTGCGACCATCTGGGCTGGGCGCAACAAGGCACGTTTCTGCCGCGCGCGGAGTTGCAGGCGCTCGGCGGCGTGGACGAGAAGCTGCGCTACTGCATGGACTATCACATGATGGTGCGGCTGCTCGCGCGCGGCCTGGAGGTCAGTTACGTGGACGAGCGGCTGGGGAAATTCCGTTTTCACGGCGCATCCAAAACCGTGGGCGCGACGGAGCAATTTCGTCTGGAGCGCGTGCCGACTTTGCGCGCGATGACCGGCCTGCCCGTGGCGGTGAGTGACGCGGAATGGGACGAGCAGCAGGCCCGCCGCTTGGTGGACGTGGCGAAGCACGCGTGGAAGCGCGGCGGTCATGGCCAGGCGCTGAAATTTCTGGGCGAGGCGATGACGACCAGTCCGCGCGGGGTCTGCGCGGAAGTCGGCTCGCGCCTGCGGAACAAATGGCGTCGTGCTCCGATGATTTCAAAATGAGCGGACACACCTCTCCTTGCCGAAAAAATTTGTGAGCACCCTTGCTTCCGTAAAAAACGTCCTCAAACGAACCGGTCTGCCGAGGCTCGTTCGCACTGTGGGTTCCTCCCGCTACCGGGCGGAGTGCGCCTTGGCGAAACGGGTCGTGGCCGACATTCAGGGACGCGGCCTCCAGTCGCTCGTCGAGAAGCACCGCGACTTCGGGGACAACTCGAGAAAGTATCTCGACCTCGAGCCGCACGTTGAAGAAGTCGCGCACGCGGCGGGCCGGCTCGGTTTGATCGGGGCCAAGCCGATGCGCGTTTTGGACATCGGCTGCGGCTCCGGCTACTTCCTGTTTGCCTTGAAGACGAGCGGACACGACGTGCTCGGGATCGATCTCGAGGATAACCCGATGTACAACGATCTCGTGAAGCTGCTCGAAATCCCCCGGGTCGGGCAGCGGGTGGAGAAGTTCCAGCGCCTGCCCGATCTGGGCGGGCCGTTTGATCTGATCACCGCCTTCTCGATCTGCTTTGACCTGCACTGGCGCGAGGACGTGTGGGGACCGGAGGAATGGAAATTTTTTCTGGAGGACTGTCGCAACCGGCTGCGTCCGGGCGGACGGATTTTTCTGAATTTCAATCCGGCGACCACGCGGCATTTCCGGTTCATGCCGGACGAGGTCGCGCACTTTTTGCGCGGGCTGCCGGAAGGCCGGCTCACGCCCTCGAAGGAACGGTTCACCTTGGTGCGCGCATGATGGTGAACGGAAGCCCCACGAAGCCCGCGATCTGTCTCATTGCCCACAACGCCTACGGCGCGCTGTGCGGCGGGAAGAACGGATTCATCGGCGGGGCGGAACACCAGACGGCCGGTGCCGCGCGCTGGCTCGCGGCGCAAGGCTACCCGACGAGCATGCTCACCTGGGACGAAGGCCAGCCGCCGGTGAGCGAGATTGACGGTGTGAAAGTCATCGCGATCTGTCCGTCGGAAAAGGGCCTGCCGGGGTTGCGTTTTTTTCATCCGCGCCTGACCGGCCTCTACGCGGCCCTGCGCCGGGCTGATGCCGACATCTATTATCACAACTCCGCCGAGTACGTGACCGGGCTGGCGGCGGACTGGTGCCGGCGGCACGGGCGCGCGTTTGTCTATTCCGTGGCTTCCGATGTGGCGTGTGATCCGAAACTCCCCGTGATGCCGAAAGCCTACGAGCGCATTTTGTATCGGCGCGGTCTGACGGGCGCGCACAAGGTTCTGGTGCAGACGAGCCGTCAGCAGCGCGCGCTGCGCGAAGGCTTCGGCCTGGTCGCCGTCCCGCTGCCCATGCCGTGTCCCGGCCCGTCGGAAAAAGAGTTTGCCGAATTGCCGCCGCCGAAGCCGGCCCACGTCGCGTGGATCGGACGGGCCGCGCCGCTGAAACGGTTGGAGTGGCTGCTCGAGATCGCCCGCCGGCTGCCGCAGGTGACGTTTGAACTCGCCGTGGCCAACGACGGGATCGCCTACGGGCAAAGTCTCCGCGCGCAGGCGGCCGCGCTCGCGAACGTGATCTGGCGCGGCGTGCTGCGACGTGATCAGATGCCGGACCTTTACCAGCGCGCCTCGTGCGTGTGCTGCACCTCGGAATATGAGGGATTTCCGAACACGTTTCTCGAAGCGTGGAGTCATGGCCGGCCGGTCGTTTCGTCGTTCGATCCGGACGGATTGATTGAGCGGCTAAATCTCGGCACGGTCGCGATGGATGTGCCGGCTTTTGTCCGGGCGTTCACCGAACTGTTTTCGTCTCCGGCCCGGTGGTGTGAACAATCTGAACAGGCGCGGCGCTACTATTTTGAAAAGCACCGCCCGGAAGTGGTGATGCCGCAGTTTGCCCGCGAACTGGTCGGGGCGTGGGAATCCTTGCCGGTCGCCAGCCGCGCCCGTTGAACATTTGAACGCGAAGCAACATTCCGGCGCGCTCGTTGAGGTGCCGTGTCCGCTGTGCGGCGCATCAGACGCCGTGCTCCACGTCATGGCTCCGTCGCACTACGGGCCGGAGCAGCACCGGGTCACGCGCTGCCTGGGGTGCGGCATGATCTACACGAACCCGCAGCCCACGACCTATCTCGATGAAGTCGAAAATCGCGGCGCGCTGGACCGCCATTTCCGCCCGGACATGCTGGCCGCGATGGATCGGCAAGGCCGGTTCCTGTTGCACCTGCTCGAACGGTTCACGCCGGGTAAAAAGCTGCTCGATTTCGGATGCGGCGCCGGCGGGATGGTGAACGCGGCCCTCCAGTCCGGCTGGGCGGTGACTGGTTTCGACATGAATCGCGGCCTGGTCGAGGCGGCCAACCGCCATTGGAAATTTGACCGGGTGCTGACGGGCCGGCTGGATGAGTTCTACGCGAACCATGCCGGGCAGTTTGACGCCATCATCAGCTACCAGGTCTTCGAGCACATTCAGACTCCGGTGGCAGTGGCGCGCGAGATGGCCCGACTGCTCAAGCCGGGCGGCGTTTTGCTGATTGATGTTCCGAATGTTCACCAGCCGCAGGAATGGTTTTCGCGGGGCAAAACTTTGGACCCCACATCGCACTGGTGCCACTTCTCGACGAAGACTTTGGGCGACCTGGTGAAGCGGGCCGGACTCGACGAGGTGTATGTCAGCGCCGCTCCGAGTTTGTGTGGGCTGTATCAAAAGCTCGGATTCCGCCAGTCGTGCTACCGCCTTGGCGCGCTGACCAAATCCCTGTTCCCGCCGGTTGGCTCCGGCGTCTGCGTCATCGCCCGCAAACCTTTCAACTGTTGAACACGGATTCCCCCAGCCGAAGCCAGAGTCCCGTCGCCGTCGTGGTCATCAGCGATCTCGAATTCGGCGGCGCGCAACGGCAGGTCGTGGAACTCGCCAACCACATGGACCCGGCGCGCTACGATTTGCACGTCGTCGCGCTGCACGATTACACGCCGCTGGCGGATTCGTTGCGCGACGCGGCCCGCCGGCTGCACGTCATTCAACGGCGGGGCAAATTTGACTTCACGGTGGTGACGCGGCTGCGTGCGCTGTTGAAAGAACTCGGGGCGTCGGTGGTGCATGGCTACTTGTTCGACGCGGAAATTGCCGCGCGCCTCGCCGGACGACTGACCGGCGCGGCGGTCATCGGGTCGGAACGCAACACGGACTACGAGTTGAAGCGGATTAACAAAATTGCCTACGGGCTGACGCGCTGGGGGCATGATTTCACGATTGCCAATTCGCGCGCGGGCGCGGCATTCAACGCGCACCTGCTCGGCCAGTCCGCCGCGCAGTATCGCGTGGTGTACAACGGCGTGGATGTGAACCGCTTCCAGCCGCGCGATGGTGCGGCGTTGCGCGCGGAACTGGGCTTGCGCCCGGAGCACCGCGTCGTCGGCATCATGGCGAGTTTCAAGCCGCAGAAGAATCATCTGATGTTCATCGAGGCGGCGGCGCGAGTGGTGCGCGCGTTGCCGGACGCGCGGTTTTTGTTCGTGGGCGACGAGCTGTTCCAAGGTTCGTGCGACTCCGCCGAGACGAAGCGGAAGATGCTCGCGCGTGTGGAGGAACTGGGACTGAAGCCGCACTGCCTCTTCGTCGGCAACCGCTCGGACGTGGAGCGCTATTACAACGTGTGCGATGTGACCGCGCTCTCGTCGCTCTTTGAAGGCACGCCCAATGCCGCGCTCGAATCCATGGCCTCCGGCGTGCCGGTGGTGGCGACGGATGTCTCGGATCATCGCTACGTGATTCCCGAGGGGCGCGTCGGATTCGTCGTGCCGCTCAACGACGCACCAGCTCTGGCGGACCGACTCGCGGAACTTTTAATCAACGACTCGTTGCGCCGGGAAACTTCCGCGCGCGCGCGCGCCTGGGCGCTGGAAGAATTTTCCGGCCAGCGTCTGGCGGAGAAAACGGCGGAGGTCTATGACGAGGCGCTGGCCTTGTTGGCCCGCCGAAAGGGCCGTCCCGCCGCGCCCGATCTGAATTCCACCGCGCCACTGTGTGCCAAGTGAAAGTAACTGCATGGAAACCTTGAAAAGAGCCGTCAAGAGACTCGCGTATTCCGCCGGGTTTCAAATCATTCGCACCCGGTCGTCGCCGGTCGGGAACCACAAACTGACGGACGTGAGCAAGGCTCTCGCGCGCGAGACCGCGCCGGTCATCCTCGACATCGGCGCGAACGTGGGCCAGTCGGTGGAGGCGTTCAAAGATTTGCTGCCCGGCAGCGTGATCCATTCGTTCGAACCGTCGCCGGCGGCGTTTCGCGAACTGAGCGCGGTCGCGCAGCGGTTCCAGAATGTTCACCCGCAGAACGTCGGGCTGGCGGATCAGCCCGGACAGTTGGAGCTGCTCGAAAATTCTTCGAGCGTGATGAACTCCTTTCTCGATGTCGGCCAGGACGGCTGGGGAAAAATTATCAACAAGGTCACGGTGCCGGTGACGACGGTGGACGCCTACTGCGAGGCCAAGGGCATCACCCAGGTGAGTCTCGCCAAGATCGACACGCAGGGCTTCGATGTGCAGGTGCTGCGCGGCGCGGCGCGGATGATGAGCGCAGGGCGCGTCAAGCTGGTGCTCATCGAGATCACGTTTTCCGAGATGTACCGGAAAGGTGCCTCGCCGGATCAGGTGTATGCGCTGTTGCGTGAGTATGGTTTCCGCCTCGTCAGCTTTTACGAGTTGCAATACCGGAACAATCTCGCGGACTGGTGCGACGCGCTGTTCTGCCACGAGTCGCACCTCGAAGCCATCGGTGCAAAACTGAAGTAGTCCGCCGGCCTCCGCTCCTTCTCCCGTGACTCCGCGCAAAATTGCCTTTGTGAAATGCGGCTCGTTCTCGCACATCAATGCGAGCGTGGAGGCGCAACTGCGGAAACAGTTCCCGGAGTGCGAGGTCGTGACGCTGGATGTGGCGGAGCAACTGCGCCGCTCCAAACTGGCGTTGGTGCGCGGACTCTGGGCGGGAGCGGTCCGGCACGGCTGGAAATTGCGCGCGGATCTCCTCGACGGTGTGCTGCAAACCCCGGCCACGTTTCATTTCATTAAGCGGTGGCTGGCGGAGGTGGTACGCGCGCCGGAATATCTTTTCACCTTTCAGACCCAGTCCATGTGGGATGCGTCCGTGCCGGGATTGCCGCACTTCGTTTATACCGATCACACGGAGCAGGCGAACCGGCAGTATCGCGATTTTGACCCCGGCCAGTTGAAAGGCGCGTGGTGGACGGCTCTGGAGACGCAAATCTACCGGCACGCGACGGTGACGCTGACCATGAGCAGCCATGTCACCCGCTCGTTGCAGCAAGACTACGGCTGCCCGCCCGCGCGCGTGCGGCGAGTCGGCGCGGGCAGCAACGCGCCGGTGAGGAGCGAGATGGAAATTGATTCCGCGCGCTATCGTCGGAAGGAAATTTTGTTCGTGGGCACGGATTGGGAAAGAAAAGGCGGGCCGCAACTCGTCGCCGCCTTTCAAAAAGTGCGTCAGCGCCACCCGGATGCGCGTCTGAAAATCATCGGCTGCTCTCCGCCTCTCAATGTGCCGGGGTGCGAGGTGCTGGGCCGGCGGTCGCTGGCGGAGGTGGCACAGGCTTATTCGTCCGCCTCGGTTTTTTGTCTGCCTACGCGGCAGGAGCCGTTCGGCATTGTGTTGATCGAGGCGATGCTCTCGGGACTGGCCATTGTCGCGACCGACGCGGGCGCGGTGCCGGATTTGGTGGAGGACGGCGTGAACGGTCGGCGCGTGGCCCTGGACGATCTCGAAGGACTGGCGGGCGCGCTGATCCAATTGCTGGATCACCCGGATGAACTGGAGGCGCAGGGCCGGCATTCGGCGCAAACGGCCAAGCAGTGCCACACTTGGGATCACGTTGGCTCCCGAATCAAGAGCGAGATTGAACCGCAAGTGCCCGGACTGTGCCGGACGCGGAACTCTCTGGAGACCTCATGCGCATCCTGATGCTCACCTGCCATCCGGGGATTCGCGGGCCGTTCCCGAAAATTTTGCCGCTGCTCGCGCGCACCCTGCGCGAGCTGGGCTGCGAGGTCGTCGAGGAACCTTGGGGACGGCACAGCGATGAGGAGTCACGCCTGAGGAAGCTGCTGGATCGTCCGGGCGACATTCTGCGCGTGCGGCGGCGGCTGAAGGCGGA
>JANNGC010000884.1:0-4750 GCA_031380445.1 Pedosphaera sp. | reverse complement strand
AGCCTTGGGCTTTGTCCGCGGCGGCTTCTAGCTTTGATGCTGCGGGGCAGGGTCAACGGCCAAATCCAGAATTCTCTTGGCAACATTGCTCCACGCATCTGAAGAATGCTTATGCGGGGCGGGGCGAAGTTTTGCGAGTTGCCTGAGTAGTGGATCTCGGCTGGTGTCAGGATACGACGCCTCGAAAGCTTTGCGAGCAACATCCACCCAGCGTTTTGCTGTTGCGGGATAGAAATCTGGCAAACTCGCGATTTCTGCAAGAAGGGGCGGCTCTGTTTGGAAATTCAGACGCTTCGCGGTCGCTACCAATTTGCGAGCGACTTCGCGATAAGCATGTAAAAAGGTGAGCAGTTGCACAGCAACGCGACCGGTTGCGTTCTTCAACTTCACAGTGGAATCAGCGCCGAACGGCACCGATTTTCCAAGGAAATGACGCGCAGTGGGATTAACTCTCAGGTTCGCATTCTTCGAATCCAGAACCGGCCAAACGGCATTTTCCTTCAGGACTTCTCGAAAGAGTCTGGGTTGGTGCTGTTCGACCTCGGCGAGGAGGCGAACCGCTTCGATCACGCTCGTTGCCATTTTATGGAGACTGGTTCGATTTCCGTGTCGGGCATCATCTGCGAGTTCCACAAACCGTTCCCTCACAAGCGCGTCGACTTGAAAGCCTTTCGCTGCCATGCACTTTGCCGCGATACTTCTTACGAAATGCAGGTAGTCCATCACCTCGGCAGCCTGAGGAACGTCTGGACGGTCGGCGAGTGAGAGGTTGCTCGTCGTATAAATGAGCTGGTAAAAAAGCGAGCGGCGCGCTTTCCGCAGAATTATCGGCGGGCCATCCAAGCGATGCGAGTGAATCAGTTCAAACCCTAGCTTGGAAAACAATGCTGCAACCGTGTCGTTCGGAAGAGGGGTGAGCATCTCTTGATTGGCAACACCCGCATCCTTCGCTGCTTCGTGCACGGCTTTCAAATCCGTGCCGGACAGTGCCGCAATCGCTTGCAAGCTGAGGCCCCATTCTTCGGCCTTGGCGGATTTTTGGCCCGAGTCGCTCATGTCGTTTTCTTTCCAACCGCAAAAACGTCAGGCATGGCGTCGCCGACCTTTCGCTCTGTCTCGCTGTCGATGTGCGTGTAGCTCCTGCTCACGGCTTGATTCGTGGATGATGATGTGCTGCTTGTAAAGAAATCATGAATTTGAGAGGCAGCCGACGGAACTAAAACTTCATTCGCATCAGCCTAATCCCGGCATTTTTCTGGATCGCTGCCTTCAACGTCTCCAGCTCCAAGCGCGTGCAGCCCTTGTGCATGGAGTCAGTGTTTTGGCGCCAGCTTTTTGCGGAGCCAGAGCAAATTTGTTGCTCCATTGACCCGATGCCAGTTCTCGTTGAGTCGCTGCCCGCTCATCAGGATTTGCCTTTTGTGGGGGACGGTTTTGTCTCTGGCACCTTGGTTACATCCGGAAGGTTGTTGATTGCTTCGGTCGTGTCCTTTGCGCTCAGGTGCGTGTACCGAGACGACACCGCGCTTGAGTCATGGCCCACGATCATCTGTGCTAATGCATTACTTGCGCCGGTCGCCTTCAACATTGTGACCATGGAGTGCCGCAAGCTGTGAAACGTCACTTCATTCATTTGTCGTTTGGCTTTGCGACCCTTTCCAGTAGATGCGTGATTCTTGGTGCGAGGCGGCATCAAGCCTGACGGAATCATGATCTCTTCGGCGAAGGCTTTACTGAGGGCAGCGGTGGGGCCCTCCGCCATGCGTGCGAATCGGGGCAGCACAAAGGCTTTCGGATCATCCGTAGAGGGGAGGCTGGCAAAATAGTCCGCCAGCGGATTTGCGAGGTGCATGGACAAGCGTTTGCCCGTTTTTCGCGTCACGAACCAAATCGTTTTCTTCGCCAGATCAATTTGTTGCCACGCCAATCGGGCGCAGTCACCCAAGCGTTGGCCAGTGTAAAGACCGGCCAGCACCAAACCGCGCCATTCAGTTTCTCCGCAGGTCATCAGCACGCGCTGAATTTCTTCCAAGGTCATCTCGCGCCGCTTGGTCTCACCCCGCTCTTTCAACGGCTTCACGAGCAGGGCCGGATTGGTGCTGAGAAGCCCGTGCTGGCGTGCAGCACCCAAACAGGCCCGGACAATGCGAAGATTCGTGTTGGAGGTGCCAATTGAGACCTTGGCGGCGCACTCATCACGAAAGCGAAGCATCGTGTCAGCCGTCAGTGTTTCGAGATTCTTGTCAGCAGCACTCCCCAAATGCTCCAGAAAGACACGAAGCCCCTGCTCATAACGAAGGTGGCTGCTGGCTTCGTTCTCCAGTTCTTTGGTGTCGAGCCATCGCTTGCACCAACCCCGGACTGTCTCGCTCGGCAGTGCAACGCCTCTTGCCAACATGATGCCTGAGACTCCGTCTGCGATGATCTCTCGTGCTTTGTCAGCGGTGAGCCTGTCGCCATGCAAGACCGCCTGCGCCCATGCGCGGCAGATTTCATTTGCCGCCTTCTTGTCCGAAGTCTTCGTGGATTTGAAATGCCGTGTCCCCTCTGCGCTCGTGAAGGCGCAGAACCAGTTGGGCTTCCCAGATTGCTTGTGCAGACTCGCCATGTTTTGGCATACGCTGGCATAACAATAGAGGCTGTCAATCGTGTTCCATATTGTCCATTTGCTGAGTAAAAGCGCATATTTGTCGGCTGGAAATGACGTACAGGTTCAAGTCCTGTCGTGGGCACCACACTTTCATTGAAGAATCGCGAGCCGGACACTGCGGCTCCTGTCGTGGCACCTGTCATGGCGGAACCGCTCGCCAGCGCGCTTGCGGAAATGGGGATGGCATTGCTGGCCGTCTCCCGCGCGCTCGGCAACCCGACGCCCTCACAAGGTTTGACACTCCCCACGGTTCACGACACCGCATCCGTCGTGGAAGCCATCAACACGTTTCTCGTCGCGAAGGCGCGCGCTGGGAAGTCCGACCGCTACCTTCGAACGATGAAAAATTCGCTGTCCAAATTCGCGCGCGGTCGCGGCTCCGCGCCGCTGGCGTCGGTGACTCCGGCGGATTTGGAGAAATGGGTTTTGAACAACGACTGGAACGGCACGACGCGGCGCGGCTACCTGCGCGACGTGGGCACGCTGTTCAACTTCGCGATGCGGCGCAACATCGTGACGGTCAACCCGGCGCGCGCCGTGGAGTTGCCCGCGCGGGCGGACTCGAAAATCTCGCTGCACTCTCCGCAGGAAGTGGCGCGCGTGCTGATGGCGGCGCGCGCGTTCAACGTGAACGTATGCCGCGCGCTCGCCGTGCGTTACTTCGGCGGCGTGCGCTCGTCGGAGTGCGACCGGATAACGGAGGAACTGATTCGAGTCGAAAGGGGATTCATCGAAATCACCGTGGCGGTCGCACGTAAGACGCGGCAACGGCGGCTGGTGAAGATTCATCCCGTGCTCACGGAATGGCTGAAAATCGGCGGCACGCTTCCGCTCGCGAATCCGGGCAACCGCATGAGTGAGTTCACCGCTCACCTTCGCAGCCTCACGCCGCCGCTGGCGTGGTCGCACAACGTCACGCGGCACTCGTTTGTGTCCTACCACCTCGCGCACTTTGAAAACGCCGGGAAGACGGCTTTGCAGGCGGGACACGGGGAAACGATTTTGTTCTCAAACTACCGGGAGCTTGTTACGCCACAGGACGCGGAGATTTTTTGGGGGCTGACACCGGAGCGCGCTGAACAAATCTGTCAAACTTGAGCAGCGCGGCGCGTTGACCAGGCGAACTGGCACGTCAGGCTTCTGCGATGAAATTCCTCCTCGGGCTTATCGTGCTGTCGTTTTCTCTCACCGCGTCGGCGCAGAAATTGAAATGGGAAACCGCCGTCCCGCTGCCGAGCGGGTTTCAGCTTCGGACGAACACGGCGGTTTTTCCTGATGGCGTGGGCGGTGGGGCGATGCTGTTCAAGCTGCTTAAACCGGCGGAGGATTTTTGGCAGTGCGTCTGGTTCGATGCGCGCGGCGGCATCATCGCTACGAACCGACTGGCGACGATGGCAGCTTGGGAACCTACTGAATCTCGGTTGGAGATTTTGCGCGTCTCGTCGCGAGTTCTGGACTTGGCCGCGTTCACTTACGCGGCGGATGACGAGACAGTGACGTTGCGGCGGCTGGCGAGGGGCAAGGCCGTGGTGGAAAAACCGCTTCGCGCGCGGACGCCCTACGTGCTGAATGAGCAATTGGCTTCGGAGCTTCCGCCCGTCGTGGACAGACTCGGTTTCTTCACGACGCAATGGACGGTCACGAACCTCGTCGTTCGCCGTTACACGTTTTAGACGTTCCGCGACGGCGTGTTTTGATACGCTCCGGTTGCGGCCATCGCGGCGGAAGTCTTCGCCAGTCTTGCAGCGGCGGCATCGTCCGCCGCTTTTTTCTTGGCCGCGTCGGCGGCGGCTTTCTTGGCTGCTTTTTCGTCCGCCTTTTTCTTCGCCACGTCGGCGGCGGCGTATTTTTTCAGGAACGCTTTGCGCTGCGCGTTTTCCTGCGCCTCATTCGGCTCGGTGCCAAAGCGGGCGATGAATTTGGCGAGGTAGTCCTTCCAGGTCGGTTCAAAGGCCGCATCCAAATCGGAGACTTTGTAACCGCCGTAGGTTTCGCGCGGGACGGGCGCGGCGTTGGCGGTCACGTCGGCGGGGGAATCGCTGGGCGGCTTGTCGTCGTGGTTGCCGCCCGTGGTGTAGGCGGGCAGGTCGCCCAGGCCCA
>JANNGC010000859.1:0-2489 GCA_031380445.1 Pedosphaera sp. | reverse complement strand
CGGGAATCTTGAACCGTGGATGATGTTTGCCATCGGTCATCCGCGGAAGGACGTGGTGCGCGAGACCGATCAATCGTCGCTCTTGAAAAGCGGTTTCATGGATGTCCTTCCATGGACCGGAGCAGACGCCGGAGCTTCCATGGAAATGTTCGCCGTGGATGAACGCAACCAGCGTCTCTATCCGCTCTCGCAGACCCGGTGAGGGGCTATCGCTTCTTCAGCAGAAGCGAATCCTGCCAGCCCGTCATGCCTTGCGGGTCATACTGGAGGATGGAAAACCCGGACTGAAACACGAGCTTCGCAAAATGCTCCTTGTAGATGGAGGTCTGGTACCAGTCCGGCAGCACTTTGTCGGGAATGTTCTCCAGAAACAGGAAGCCGGTCGCGTCGAATTCGTCCTGCTGCTTCTTGGTGATGTTGTTTTTCACCGTCTCATGGGCCACCGCGCCTTGGATGGACAGGAGCAGAAGCCCGTCCGGCCTGAGCATCTGGCGCAATTCATCCAGCCACAGGATCGACCGCGGCAGATCGAGATGGGAGAAGACGGAAAGGCCGTAGATGAAATCAAAATGCTCACGCGGGTAAGCGGTGGGCGGCAGATGGGGCACCACCGCAAACTGCGCGGCAGGAACGTGCTTCCGGCTCCATTCGATGGCGATGTTATCAATGTCGCAACCGTAAAACTTGGCCTGCGGAAGAAACGGAATGAGGAAGCGCAGCACCCGCGAACAGCCGCACCCGAAGTCCAAAATGTTCCGGAAGTCGCGCGCATCAATGCCCAGGAGATTCAAAGGCTTGATGACGTCCGCTGCGCATACTTTGCCGGATTCCAGGAACCAGCCCTCGTCGATGTGCGAGCTGACGATCCGGTAGCGGATGTCCTTCGAAGGAATGGGAATGTCCAGGGACTGAAAGGTGGAGGTGTCTGGCAACGGATTCATAGGCGACTTCCGACTTAACTGGATTTCGAAGCCCGGCGCAAGGCAACGCTCCGGACGTGTCGGCGACGGAACAAAACCGGATTTCTTGCCGGAACAAAACCGGACAGGTGTTTACAGAGTAAAACGCCCTAAAATGGGGGGCCAAATGTCCTTTGGTGGATGTTCGAGGATCCAGAACCGGCGACGGGGATGATGGATGAGGGTGACGGTCTTGCGCAGAGTGGGGGTGATTTCGTAGTGATGGCCTTCGAAGTCGATGCTGTGGTCGTGGCTCACGCGCCGGGAGCAACGCAGGGAGAGGTGCAGGTCGAGCAGTGTGGCGGGCGGGGTGGCTCGCATGCGACCTTCGCCACGCTGCGACTGGGCTTCCCAGATTTCGAGGGGGACCTTGCCGAAGGTGCGGTTGACGGTGCGGTTCTGGCGGGCGATTTCCATCTGGAGGACATCGTCGGACTGCCCCCAGGTCTGGGCGCGGGCGTGGGCGAGCAGGGTCACCAGGCGGCGCTGGAAGGTGCCAAAGCGACGTTCGATCTTGCCCTTGGCCTGCGGGGTGGGGGCCACGAGATGAGCCACGCCGAGGCCGCGCAGGGCGCGCTGGAATTCGCTTTTCGGATCGCTGTGATCGTGGCTGGAGCTGGGGCCGAAGAGGCTCAGGCCGTCGGTGTAAATGATCTCGGGCAGGCCCCAGGTCTCGAAGGCAGAACGGAAGTGCTCGAAGTGATTCCAAGTGGTGTCCGACTCAACGAAACGGCCCGCGAGGTTGAGGCCGGAATGGTCGTCCACGGTGAGCAGGAGGGTCTGCTTGGCGGCGGCCGGCCACCACTGGTGGATGGAGCTGTCGTGCTGCCAAAGTTCGCCGATGCGCGCGCGCCGGAAGCGGCGATAGACACGGGGCTGGCGCGCCGGTGAGGGCACGAGATGGGCATAGCGGGCCTTGACGTGGGCCTCCACCGAGGAGCGCGCCCGGACCAGGCCGCAGAGCCGCTTGGACTCGTCGGCGACGAGCTGGTAGTTGGGCGGATTTTGCAGCGGCAGGAACTCCAAAAGCAAACGATGAGCCTCGGGCGGCCAGGCCATGCGCCGGTCCCCACCGCTGGCCTTCGGCGCGAAGCCGTCGCGCTCACGGAGCAAAGCCGTGCGCAACTCGTAGAGCCGGGAGCGGCTAACCCCCAGATGCGAGGTGGCAGAGGCGGCGTCGAGCGAGCCCGAGTTGAAGTCGGCGAGGACGCGGCGGACAAATGCGAGGGGATGGCGGTGGAAGAGCTGCTTGTTTTCATAGCGGGCACCCTTCCAGCGCGGCTCATCCGCAGCAACGCCAGCGCCGGGCCGCAGCCTCGCCGGAGGCCTCCGCTACGCTCCGGCCTCCGGCGAGGCTGCGGCCATCGGAATCCACCTTTGCTCCGTCTCCTGTCCGGTTTTGAACCGTCTCTGTCCGGTTTTGCTCCGGCCCCGACAGGCAACGCTCCGGACGCCCCTCCATGGGCAGCCCCGCAGCATCGGCTGTCTTTCGTTGTGGCGCGGCATGGGAAAGATTCGCGATGTGAAAGC
>JANNGC010000842.1:0-4630 GCA_031380445.1 Pedosphaera sp. | reverse complement strand
CGTCGGGGCGGGGCGGCGCATCGGCCGCACCGAGCGCGAGCGCGTCCAAGACTGCCTGCGGCAGACGGGCGCGGACGCTTTCGCGCGCGAGCGTTTCGCCGAATTGAGCGGCGGCCAAAAGCAGCGCGTGCTCATCGCGCGCGCCCTCGCGGCCCAGGCGGATTTTCTCCTGCTCGACGAACCGACTGCGGGCATTGATGCCGTCGCGACCAAGGCGATCATGGAACTGCTTGTGCAACTGCATCGTGAGCGCGGCCTGACCATTCTCATGGTCAATCACGACCTAGCGGCGGTGCGCCAGACGGTGCAGCACATCATCTGGGTGCGCGACGGAAAGCTCCTCCAAGGCCCGACGGCGGAACTGCTGCAACGCGATCAGATCGAGGCGCTCCTGCAACTGCAATTTTCCTGACATGGAGCTGCTGCACGAAATTTTCAGCCCCGGTTCGCTGTCGCGCAATTCGGTCTACATCAGCCTGCTCATCGGCCTGGTCTGTCCGCTGGTCGGCGCCTATCTCATGCTGCGCCGGCTGATTTTCATGGGGGTGGCGCTGCCGCAAATTTCCTCGTGCGGCATTGCGTTCGCCTTCGCGCTCCATGCCTTGCACATCGTGCCGCACCTGGAGGACAGCAGCGAGAACGCGCTCGCGCTGGGCGGTTCGACGGTGTTCACGCTCGCGGCGCTGTTCATCCTCACGCTCTTGCAACGCCGCTCCGGCGGACTGGCCGAGGCGCGCATCGGCACGGCCTACGTGCTGGCCGGGGCCGGGAGCATTTTGCTGCTGGTGAAAAATCCCTACGGCGAACATGGCCTGCTCGACCGCCTGCGCGGCGAAATCATCGCCGTGTCGAACACCGACTTGAGCATGACCGCCGTGGCCTTCGGAATTGTGGCCGTGCTGCTCATCGTGTTCCGCAAAGAATTTCTCCTCGTCTCCTACGATCCCGAGATGGCCGTCACGCTCCGCAAAAATGTGCTCGGCTGGGACAGCCTGCTCTTTCTCCTCATCGGCCTGGCCATCTCGATGTCCGTGCTGAGTGTCGGGCCGCTCGTCACCTTCGGGTTCCTGCTCATCCCCCCGCTCATCGCCCATCTTTTCGCGCGCAACATGACGCAGTTTGCACTGGCCGCGTCCGGCATCGGCGTCGTGGCCGCATTCGTGGGCTTCTGCCTGGCTTACCGCTGGGATTTTCCGGTCGGCCCCACGGATGTCGCACTGCTGGGTGTGGTTTATCTGGCCGCGTTTCTCGCCAAAACATTTCTCCGCCTCGTGAAGTCCCGCTCCGCCACCGCCTGAAAAATTGGTTCCTGGCTGCCCGCCGCGCACGGCCCACGCGGGATACGGCGCGACGCCTGTTCCTTCACGGCTCGAAGACGCGGACGCGATAGAAGCGATTTGTTCCCACCGTGTCCTCCACGGTTGCGAGGCGATTGGTCGTCGAGACGCTCACAGGATTTCCCGGTACGTTCAGCACTTCCCAAGTGGTTGGTGAAAGCGCGCCAGCCGCCTCGACCTCGAAGCCTCGGCCCGCCGCTTGCGGGAATTGAATGCGCGCTGTCGCGCCCGTGCGGCCGAGGTCGATGCGCCAGGCATCACCGGGATAAAGCGGATGTGAGCGCGTGAGATATTCCAGTTCGTTACTCGCGGCGTCGCCGTCCGGGTTGTCGGCGCGGGCGGCGTGCGGCGCGTTGGTCGTGCCGAAAAACTTGCGCTGAAAATCGGCGTAGCTCCCCGGATTCCACGCGAAGCGATGCCCGGTCACGGCCATACGGCACACGTAAAGCGAAGTGCGCGCGGTCACGTAAAGCGTCCGCATGTCGGGTCCGCCGAAAGTGCAGTTCGCCGGCGCTTCGGGAAAGGTGATCGTGCCCAACGTCACGCCCGCCGGCGAACGCACGAGGACTTGCCGCTGGTTCTGTTGCACGAGATAAAGATTCCCCTGCGTGTCGAGCGTCATGCCGTCACCGGCGTCGGGGACGGAGTTGATCACCGCCGGTCCCAGCACGCCGGGACTGATGACCGGGTAGCTCATCAACCGTCCCGGCGGTGCGGCCACGGTGAGCAGCACATAAAGCGTGCGTTCGTCGGGCGAGAGGAGCACGCCGTTGGGCCGCACGAGATTGTTCGCCAACTGCGAGACCACGCCCGCCGCCGAGACGTAATAAATCGCCTGCGTCGGCCCCGTCTGGCCGCTGGCGAAATTCGGGTCCGAGAAATACGCGCCGCCTGCCGAGTCCACCACCAGATCGTTCGGCCCGATGAATTGCCCGCCGGGAAAGTTCGTCGCCAGCGCGGTCACGTTGGTCGTCACCGGATCGATGGCGATGATGCGGCGCTGGTCGCGCTGGCAGGCGATGAGCCGCCCGGCCTGATCGAACATCAGCCCGTTGCACCAACTGCTGTTGGGCAGAAACACCGAGAGCAGTCCGCGGGTGTTACTGCGATAGATGCGGTTGGCCTGGGTGTCGGTGAAATATACATCGCCGCGTGCGTCCGCCGCCGGGCCTTCAGTGAAGGTCAGTCCGAGATGCCGCTGTTCGATGAGGCCAATGGGGCCGATGCCGGGGATGTTTGTGCTCATCGTGCGCGCGGCGCGGAACACGATGAAGTTCGGCCCCGCCAGTCCCGCGCTGCCGCTCGCGACGAAGTCCGAGATGAACGCGCCGGTGCCTCCGTTGTAGCGCGCCACCTTGCTGTTGTTGAAACTGGCCACGAACAAATCGCCGTTCGGCCCGAAGCTCAAATCAATGGGCAGTCCCAGCGTGCCGCTGCCCGACGGAACAAAGTTCCCGAGGAACGCGCCCGTCGTGCCGTGATAACGCACCACCGCATTGCTGTTCCCGCTCACCACGTAGAGATGTCCGTCCGGCCCGACCTTCACGCCGAAGGGCTGCGCCAGCGTCGTGCCCGTGGCGATGGCCTGGAGGAACGCGCCGTTCGTCCCGTCGTATTTCAGGAGCTGATTTCCGAAGCGCCCAACGACGTAGAGATGTCCATCCGCGCCCCACGTCAGGCCGGACGGCCCGTTCAAACCGCCGCTGCCATTGGTGACGAACATGCCGGCGAACGCGCCGTTGGTCGCGTGGAAGCGCAGCACGGAATTGTTTAACTGACTGCTCACGTAGAGAAAACCATCCGGGCGGAACTCCAGCCACACCGGATAATCGAGCACGCCATTGGTGGTCGGAATGAACGCATCGAGAAACGCACCGGTGCTGCCGCTGTAGCGCAGCACGGCGTCGTTGCCCGCGCTGGCCACGTAGAGATTTCCATCCGGCCCGAAGGCCAGTCCGTGCGGCAAATCCAATCCGCCGCTGGCCGTCGCCACGAACACGCTGGTGCCGATGACCGCGCCGTTCGTCTCGCTGTAGCGATACACGCGGTTGCCGCTGAAGCTGCTGACGAACAGTTCGGCGCGCGTCGAGTAGGCGGCCAGTCCGCAGGCGCACGCCATCAGCCAGAAGAAAACGCGGGGAGTCATGGCTGGCAGCCTAGCCATCGACGTGCTTTTTCGCGACAGGATTTTCCGGCGGCGACGGTGTTGCGGGCTTTCCCGGAGCAATCAAACGCCAGTCCCGTCCAACGGAGCATGAAGATTTGTTATCGTATTGTCATGCTGCTCCTCGCGATGGGTTCCGGTGCGTTCGCGCAATCCGCCGTCGTCAATCCCAACATCGACATGCCGGGCTTCCTGGCGGTTTCGCGGGAAGCCGCGAAACATCGGGAGGGCCGCCGCGTCACGGAGGCGGAGTTCATCCGGTTCAGCCAGGAACCCGGCACGGTGATGCTCGACGCGCGGAGCCGGGCGATGTTTGACCTGCTGCACGTCGAAGGAGCGATCCATCTGAACTTTTCGGACATCACCGTGGAGAGTCTGGCCAAGACTTTCCCGGACAAGGCGCAGCGCATCCTGATCTATTGCAACAACAACTTCGCGAACTCACCGCTTGCCTTCGCCTCGAAATCGCCGAGCGCCTCGCTGAATCTTTCGACCTTCAGCACGCTCTTTGGCTACGGCTACACGAATGTCTATGAGCTGGGACCGCTGCTGGATGTGAAAACCACCAGAATTAAATTGGTGTCGAGCCAGATGAAAAGCGCCCAGACCCGATAGCCAAATCAACCGCATCGCAATCTGCGGAGCGTGGGCGAAGCCGAAAGCTCAGTCATCATCATCGTCATCCTCCACCGCACGCACGGCCCACACCGGATACGGCGCGGCGCTGCCTTTCATGGCGTGCCAGAGGATGCGGTTGAGCACGTCCTCGGGCGCGGCGTCCACTTGGCGGAAGTTCAGGCGTGCGGAGACGACGGCGTTCTTGCGCAACAGAGGGTCGGAAATTTTCTTCGGATCCGCATTCATCTGGTCGAGCGGGATGTTGTTCTTCAACGCGGTGAAGGGCGTGAAGTCCGGCGTGTTCGTGAAGCAGTCGAACATCGGCGTGGCCGTGGCATCGAACTGGTTCATCGGCGGCATCCCGAGGATTTGCCCCATCGTGCGGAGCATGCTCGTGGTGTTGTATTGCGTCTTCACCACCGCCCCGCGCTTCGTGTAGGGACTGATGCAATACGCCGTCGTGCGGTAGCCGCTGACGTGATCCCAGCCGTCCTGCGGGTCGTCCTCGATG
>JANNGC010000786.1:0-16569 GCA_031380445.1 Pedosphaera sp. | reverse complement strand
CGCAGCCAGTTCCGCACGCGCGAGCGCGTGAGAACTTGCGGACGCTGCTCTCCATTTCACGTTGCTGCGGGCTGGAAAGCCCGCGCTCCGTCTGCCCTACGGATTCAACCGCGCGCGGTAGAAGCGGGAGGTGTGGTTCGTCGCACCGGGATCAACCACCGTCGCGGACGGGCCGGGCAGCGTCAGGTTGGTCACGTTCGTCCAGCCGTTGAAGTCGGTCGTGTATTCCACGGTGTAGTTGCGGTTGCTGCGGCCCAGGAGCAGGAACTCGAACGCGCCATCGCCGCGCACGCTCGGCGCGAAGAGCACGAAGCTCGTGTTCACGGTCAGCACGGCGGGCAGGCTCGTCGCGCTGCCGCCGAGATTCGTCACCACCACGGAATACGCGCCCTCATCCGACAACTGCGCGGCGGCGAGGGCGTAGCTCGCAGCGTTCGCGCCGGGGATGTTGATGCCGTCCTTGCGCCACTGATACGCGAGCGGCGCGGTGCCGGTCGCAGCGGCGAAGAACGTGACGGGATCATTTTCCAGCACCGTGCGGTTCGTCGGGTCGTCGGTGATTGTGGGCGGCACCACGATGGTGAGTACGGCCACGGCGCTGGTCGCGGAACCAAAACTGTTCGTGACCACGACGGAATAATTTCCCGCGTTCACCGGCTGCACATTGTTCAGGGTGAGCAACGGCCCGTTCTGTCCGTTCAAGTTCACACCTTCCTTGCGCCATTGATACGCGAACGGCGCGGTGCCGCCCGCCGTGACCGTGAACTGCACCGTCGCACCGGCCACCGCCAACTGGCTTTGCGGCGGCACGCTGACGGACGCCGGCACGCCCACGGTGAGCATCGCGTCCTGGCTGACGATGAAGCCCACGCTGTTGCTGATCACGATGCGATAAGTTCCCGCGTCGGAAGTTTGGGCGTTGAGAATGGCGAGCGTCGCGCCAGTCGCGCCGGGAAGGTTCGTGCCGCTGCGCTGCCATTGGTAGAGCAACGGCGCGGTCCCCTCCGCCGTGACGGAGAAGTTCGCCGTCTGCCCCTGCGTCACGGTTTGGTTTTGCGGCTGCGCGGAAATCGTCGGAGGTGTGGACACCACGGAGCCGTAGTCCGCGCCCGCGTTCGGCGCGGCGGCGGTCCAGTTCGTGACCTCGTTGCCGTAGCGTGACGACACCAGCCTTTGGAGCGACGCGCCGCCGCCGTCCGCCGCCGTGGGCCAAGGATTCGTGGGCGAATAAACCACTCGGTCCACGAGAATCATCGGCACGAGTCCCGCGTCGGGATGCGGCGGCGTCTGCGGCGCGTCGGGCTTTGCGAGTTCAACGGCTTCGCCGGCGTTGTCGAGACGGCCCGAGTACGGGCCGACGATCAAACCGTTCGTGCCGTACTTCGCGCGGAAGGCGGCGAGGGCGGGCGCATTCGTCAGCGGATCAAACGCCACGACCGTGATCAAGCCGAGCGCGCCGACGGTGATGTTGGAATTGAACTGGAACGACACGCCGCCGCCCAGCGCCCAGCCGTTCGTGGGCCGCGCGGGATCAAAGAGCGGCACCGCGCCCCCCGTGATGTTCTTCAGCTCGATGAACTCCTCGTTCGCCAGTTCCGCCGCGTTCGTGCCACTGACGGGGTGATACATGATTTCGTTGAGCACGACCGGGCCGACTTTCGGATACGCATTCGCGAGTCCGGTGCCGGTGCGGAAGTCCGCGAGCGTCGCGGGCGCGTCCGATCCGAAGGTGCGCGCGCTCATCGCGGCGAAGTCCGTGCCCGTGCTGGTCGCGAAGCGTCCGAATGAAACGCCGTTCTCCCCCGCGCCGAACGACACGATGGCGCGGTAGCCGGTGAGGTTCCCTGCCCCGTCCGCCTCGGAGAGATACACGTTGTCGCCGCGCGCGGCGTTGAGCGTGAAGTTCGTGCCCGTGCCGGTGCCGCCGGAGTTGAACTGGTTTTCGTAGAAGACCTGGAACGCGCCCGCCGCGAGCGTGGTGCCGGTGGCGACGCGGAATTTTTGCAGCTCGCGCTGCGAGTTGCTGATCCACCAGTCGCCAATGGCGACGCTGTTCGTGCCGGTGTTCTGGATTTCAATCGCGTCCTCCAGCGGCGGGTCGGTGTGCGTGAGGACTTCGTTGATGATGACATTGGCGAGGGGCAGGTAGTTCGCCGCCTCGGGCGTGGGCGTGGTCGGGAAGCTGACGAGGTTCGCGCCGCTGTCGGGCAGCCGGCCCTGCGAGACGGCTTCGAGTTGCACGCCGAAACTCACGCTGTCGAGAATGGAAAAGTCCGCCGCGTAGAGACGAATGCTGTCCGTGTCCTTGTCGAGATCGAAGGCGGTGTGATCGCGTCCGTCGCTCGGATCATTATCGGCAATCCATTTCACCCAGTCGCGCGCGCCGATGAAACTCAGGTTCGCGATGGGCGTGTTGCTCAGGCCGGCGAGCGAAAAATCATCGGTGAGATAAAGTCCCGCGAGACTGACGGGCGCGGCGTCGCCGTTGTGCAACTCGAACCAGTCGTTCTCGCCGTTGCCGGGGTCGGCCATCCATTCGTTGATGCGAATGTTGGCTACAGAACCGAGCGTGGCCGGCGCGGCGTTGTTGCTGCCGGGCGTGACGGTGGCGAGCAACTGCCACTGGCCGCTGCTCAGGCCGATGGGCAAATCCGTGACTTGGAAACCAAACTCGACGCGATTCACCAACTGGCCGTTGGTGCTGAAGAGATACGCGCCGCCGCTACTGCCGTTAAGCGAGAAGCCGGAGTTCAGCGGCGCGGAAGTGCGGGCCGCGCGCGCGCCGTCGCACCAGATCAGGAGGTGCGCGTTCGACGCGAGCACGGTGCCGGGCGCGAAGGTGAATTTGATTTTGTCCGCGTCATCGCCGAGGCCGAAGCCGCCGAGGTCGAACGCATTGGTCGTGGGATTGAACAGCTCGACGTAATCCGCGAACGAGCCGAAGGGCGAAATGATCGCGCCGGAATTCCGCGCCAGCACTTCGTTCAGCACGGGGCCGGTGTAGTTCAACAGGTAGTTCGCCGCCGCCGGACTCGCGCTGTTCGGGAAGGCCACGATGTTCGCCGTGCCGTCGGGCAGACGGCCCGAGGACACGCCCTGCGCCTGCGCGCCGTAAATGACGCGCTGCACTTCTGCGCCGGTGGCGTCGTAGAGAACAATCGCGCCGAGGCCCGCCGTGAGTTTGAAGTCGAGATGGTCCGCGCCCGCGCGCTCATCGGCGATGAATTGCACGAAGCCGCCCGCCGGGACGAAGGAGAGCGAACGAATCTGGAACAGCGCGTTGCTGGTGCCGAGGTAGGTGTTCTGAAGCGACACAGGATTCGCGGACGCGTTGTAAATCTCGATCCAGTCATCGAAGCCGGGCGCACTGTTCGCGAGCCATTCGTTGATCGAGAGACTCGACGCGGAGCCGAGCGTGGCGGCGGCGTTCGTGGCGTTCGGCGTCGGCGTGTTCAACGTCCACGCACCGCCGATGCGACCGATGGTGAGATTCGCGACTTGTGGTCCGAAGGAAATGGCGTCCACGAGATTCGTGGCCGCGTCGTAGAGGAGGACGGTGTCGCCGTTGCGCCCGAGCGCGAGTCCGGTGTGCAAGCCGGGCGTGGTGTTCGTGACTGCGTCCGCCCACACGACGACGAAGCCGTGCGCAGGAATCGTCGTCGAGGGGAAGACAAATTTCCGCGCGTTGCCATCGTCGGTCAGGCTCCAGCCCGCGACATCCACGGGCGAACCGCTGGTGTTCCGCAGTTCGATGAAGTCGGGGAAGGTGCCGGCGTTCGTCACCGCGCCGAGATTGTCGGCCATGATTTCATTGAGCACCACGGCGGCGGTCAGTGCCGCGCCGTTGGCCACGCCAGGCGTGCCGCCGAAGCCCGCGCTCGCGCGCCAGTTCGCCACGTCGTCGGGGTCGCCGTTCAGGTTCACAAATTCGAGCGATGCGCCCGGGCCGTCGGCGGAGGTGGGCCAGCCATCTTGATCGTCGTATGAAACGGAGAGGACAATGCGCCCGAAGCTGTCGAAGAGCGTGATGGTCTCGCCAGCATTCGCGAGCGTGCCGCCGAACCAGCCCGCGACCGCTACGCCGGGATAGCCGAAGTTGAAGGCGTTCGTGTTCAGACCGTTGCCCAGCACGATGCGTTGCCCGGCTGCGAGAGAGTAGCCAAACGGAAAGGCGAACGTGATGCCGCCGAAGAAATGGTTGCCGAGATCGAGCGGCGTGGGGCCGGCGTTCTGCAACTCGAGGAACTCAAACGCATCGCCACCAAACGGGTTGTACATGATCTCGGTGACGCGCAGCGCGGGCGTGAGCGAGCCGACGGTGAACGCGGCCTCGTTGAGCGCACTCCAGTTCGTGCCGGCCAACATGCGCGCCTTCACGACCATGGACTGGCCGAGGCTGACCGGGCCGGTGTAAGCCACGGCGCCGGGCGCGATGGTGCCGAGGCCGTAGGTGCGCGGGTCGGTGCCGTTGGTGGTGAAGTAGATCGTGTTCGTCGCGGTCATGGTCAGCGCGAAGCCAGACGGCACGCGCCCGCCGTGCTGGTTGAAGGAAGGCGCGGTGTTGCTCGGATACATGGACTGCGCGCGCAACTGCGCGAGGAAGATGGCGCTGCGCTGCGGGAAGTAGGTGCCGACGAGGCGCGTCTGCTCGGTGAGCCACTGGTTGTTCCGGGTGTAGAGTTCGTAAGGCACGGTCTGGTACTGGTGCGCGTCGCGGCGGTAGTCGCCCCAGCGCGCAGACTCCAGAATGATCGGGAGATCCACCTGCGAGGCGCGCGTCATCCAGCGGGCGACGGTGTTCGTGGGCATGAGCGCGCCGTTGTTAAAGAGGGCGCGGTGCGCGCGGTCGGCGAAGTCGAGGCGGTACTGTGTGTTCGTCGCCAGCTTGGTGTGCAGGCCGGACGGGACGCCGGTGCTGGCCGAGCCCGTCGGGCGCGTGGTGTCGTTGCGGTTCACGTCGGTGCCGAGAATGTTCTCGCCGTCCCACGGGATGTAGTAGAAGCCCGCGCCCGCGACGCGCTTGCGCACGGTGTAGAAGTTCTTGTTGTAACCCCAGTCCTCGTGGCCCACGTAGAAGTGCAGCAGCATGTAGTCAATGAACTGCGGCATCTCGAGGGTCTGCTTGTATTGATCGTATTGCGCCGTGGTTGCGGCGACGGGCAGCGCGAGCATGGCGTTCAAGGCGACCGTCGTGCCGTCCACGGCGACATGCGCCTCGTTGATGGCGTCGTAATCCTCCTTCTCGCCGCCGAGATACGCCGCGGCGAACGTCGCGTCGGGCCGCTCGGACGGATCGCAGACGCCCCAATACAGACCGTTGATGAAGACGTGCGTGTAGCGGTTGTGGCCCGCAAGTCCGCCCATCGCGCGCATCGAATCTTTCATCCACGCGTCACGCGTGCGCTGGCCGCGCGCGCGCTGCACGCCGTCCCAATGCAGCCAGGAGAAGTTGAAATCCATGCGGAGGTTCACCGAGTCGAACTCCTCGCGCGGCGAATCGTGGAAGAGTTTGTATTTCAAATTGGACGGGCCGTAGTCGCCCTTGAACTGCACCTTGAGCGGATGCTTGGGCTGCTTGAGCGGCTCGCGCGAGGCGTTGCCCTGCGCCTGCAAACCGCCGTCCGCCTGGAAGTCCAGTTCGGAACCGTCCGGGGTAAAGAACTCCAACGAGCACGGGCGCTCCCACAGCGGGCCGCGGCTGAGGGTGTGCGTGTAAATGCCGGTGGTCGGGTCCCACATGTCGGTGGGACTGATCATCACGGAGATGACGGGCAGCGAGAGCAGCGCGTTCGTGACGAGGTTTGCGTAGAGGGCGTTGGTGAGAATCTCCGGGTCCATTTCGTAGTCGCCCGGCAGCACCACGGCACTCTGCGTGCCGAAGGTGTTCGGGAAATTCGTCCCCGGCGTGTTCGACTGTTTGAAAATCGAATCGAGGAACAGATACGAATGCGACTCGGCCTTCGACGGCAGCGCGTTCGAGGCGAAGGCCGCGAGGCGCAGCGTGGTCGAGTTCGTGATCAGCAGCGGCGCGTTGTAAGCAAAGCCAGTCACGGCGGTCGGCTCGCTGCCGTCGGTGGTGTAGCGAATCGCCGCACCCGGCAGATCGCACGTCGCGACGAGGTTGAAAGGCTTGTCGAAGTAGCCGCGCTTCACGCTCACGTTTGGCTTGGGCGCGACGAGCGTGATGGTGCTGAGGCCGTTCGACGCGCCGGGCGTGGGCGGGAAGAAGTAACGCCACTCGTTCGAGTTCACGCGGCCGTAGCTGTAGTCGTTGCGCTGCTCGGGATATTCCGGCGCGAACTCCGTGACCGCGCGGCGCGGAAACTCGGCGTTGAAGAGCGCGAGGTATTTGCCGAACGGGTTGAGTTTGAAATTCGTGTGCAAGCGGTTCGTGCCGCCGAGGACTTTGCGGTCGAGACCCGAGGCGTAGATGACGAGGTACTGGCCGTTCGTGATCGTCACGTCGGGGAAGGTCCACAGGCCGGGCTGCTCCGCCTCGTTGCTCAAGGCCCACCCGAGCAGCCGCACATTGTTCGTGCCGCGATTGCGGAGTTCGATCCAGTCCTGCGGCTGGTTGAACTCATCAATGTCGAGCGTGCCGTTGGTGAAGAGATTGGCGGCGACAAACTCGTTGATGATCACGTCGCCGGTGAACGGGCCGGGGTTCAACGTGACCGTCCAGCTTCCGCCGGCGAAGGCGTTCGTCGAGGCGTCTCGAATGTTGTGACCCGCCGCCCACGCGAGCGTAACGGTGCCGCCGACGGGCGCGGGAAATTGAAACGTGTACGGTCCCGCGCCCGCGCCCACGGCGGATGTGGCCGGCACGCCATTGATCAGGAGGTCGCCCGCGTCCAGTCCCAGCACCGGCTCGCTGAAGCGCACCTCGACCTGCCCGAGCGCGGCGACGACGGAGTTCGACGCCGGCGTGAGCGAGACGAGCGTCGGCGGCGTGTTGTCCACGTAAAGATAACTCCAGGTGTTGCTCGCCTCCTGCATCCGCACGCCCGCGTCGTCCACGATGACCTGGTTCGCGTCCCAACTGCACTGCACCGGGCCAGGCGCAGGCGGCGTAATGGTGAAAACATAAGTTGTGTTCGAGCCGGTGAAACTCAAGGGCGTGTCACCGTTGATCACGAAATCATCGAGCGACACGCCGGTCACGTTGCGATTGAAGATGACGGTGATTTGCGAGAGCACGTTGCTAATCGTCGCGCCAAACGGCGGCGTGGCGCTGAGGACGCGCGGCGCGTCAATGAAGTGGTCGAACGTCCAGGTGTTCGTGGGGTTGAACAGGTTGCCCGCGAGATCGCGCACGGTCGTCGCGGGCTGCCACGCGACATTCAGGGTGCCGGACGCCGGCAGCGGGAAACGGAACGACCAGCTCGACGGCGAGTTCGAGACGAGCACGGTCGCGGACGCGCCGTTGATCAGCAGGTTGGTCGCGCGCACGTTCGTGACCGACTCGCTAAAGACGACGGTGATCTGCACGAGGTTCGTGTTCACGCTGCCGGGCACGGGCGTGACGCTTTGCACGAGCGGCGACGAGGTGTCCGCGACGCCGGCGACGAGACCGGGATTGGCGAAGAAGTCCGTGTCGTTGCTGCTGACGTTGAAGACCTGCATGGCCATGACGTTCACGCCGACGCGCAACAAATTGGTCGAGGTGCTGATGTTGCGGAGCGGGTTGAAGGTGCCAATGATGGAGTTCGAGTTGTAGGGATAGAACGCGCCGGGCAAACCGGTCCCCTGGCGTGTGGCCTCGACGCCGTTAATCCAGAGGATGTAGCCGTCGTCCGTGTAGGGCCGGTTGCTCAAGGCGATGTATTTCGCGACCTCGGTCAGGACAAAAGTCTGGCGCAGAAAAATGCAGGTGTAATTGCTCCGCATGTCCGAGAGCAGCGTGCCGTTCGCGAACGGGGCGTTGGTGGAATAATAAAACGGCGCCTCGCCCGTCTCCCACGCCGCGTCGTCGAAGGTGTTGGTGCGCCACTCCGTCGGCGGCGTCGAGGCTTCGTTCGTGCCCCGGAAAAGCCGCCAGGTCGAGTTGGTGACCACCAGCGTCTCGACTGTGCTCTGGGCGCGCGCATCGCCTCCGGCCAGGCAGAACAACGCGGACAGCAGGAGCCACCGCAGAGCAGAACACGCCGGGAAAAATCCCGGCCCGCAACGAAAGAGTTTGAATCGTGACATGATGACAAATGGCCGGACGGCGGTTGGCCGTTCAGCAGTTTGGGTAACGCCGTGAACGTGACGCGCGGGTGACAATTGGGCAACCGGCGGCGCGCGTTACGTGTAAAGCCGGACGGCGGTTCGTGCCGTGGGGCAGCCGTTCCGGCTGGTGTTTCTTTCCGACAGCCGGGACGGCCATCGGACGGAGGCAGGCGGGACGCCTGCCCCACTACCAAGGATCACACTGCACCTCGCCGGCCTCATTGGTCGAACGACACCACTTGGTAAAACCGCGTGGGATCGTTGCCGCTGCCGACGGCGATGCTGGTGGTCGGGCCGCTGGCGATGATGTCGCCGCCGAGTTGCACCCAGTTCGCCGGGGTGAGCGTTGGCGTGGTAAAGATTTTGTAGCGACGGCCCGCGAAACTGTCCCACGTCACGCTGGCGACGCCGTTGGTCACGATGACGGAGCGGACGCGCGGCAGCGTCAGCACGGTGAGGGTGAATGATTTCGTATCGCTCAGGTTCGGCGATCCGTTGTCGGTCACGCGCACGCTGAGGGTGTGGGCGGCGATCTGGTTCGTGGTCGGCGTCCAGTTGAAGATGCCGCTGCTCGAACCAATCGTCGCGCCCGACGGCACGGTGTTGACGAGCGAATAGGTAAGCGACTGGCCGGGCATGTCGGGATCGGTCGCGGTGGCGGTGAAGGACGCCGGGTAGCCCGCGTGAACGCTGCGGTTCACGAGCGCCGTGAGCGTCGGCGGCGTGTTCGTGCCGGCGGGGAAATTCGCCGCGCCGGGCGTGGGCGGATTGGCCGTCCAGTTCAGCGGCTCGTTGCCGTAGAGCGTCGAGGTCAGCTTCGTCATGGACCAGCCGCTGCCGTCGGCGGCCTGCGGCCACGGGAACACGTCGCGATAGTCAATGCGGTCCACGATGAGGTAAGGCACCAGTCCGAAGTCCGGCCCCGGCACCGTCTGCGGCGCGTCGGGCCGCTGGATTTCCAAATCCTCGCCGTCGTTGTTCAGGCGACCGGTGTACGGTCCCATCAAGGTCATGCCGTTGCCGTAGGCATTCGTGAACGTCGTGCGCGACGCGGCATCGTTCACCGGATCAAAATTCACGAGCACGAGGTAGCCGCCCGCCGGAACCGTGGTGTTGAGCGGGAAGTTGAAATCAATCCCCTTGCGGATGCGCCAGGTGTTGGCCGGATTGTTCGTGTCAAAGAGCGGCAGCGGCGAGGCGGTGACGTTTCGTAACTCGACGAACTCCGATACGTCGTTGCTCACGCCGGGCGGGTTGTACATCACCTCGTTGAACACGAGCGGTCCGACTTTCGGATACGCATTCGTGAGTCCGCCGCCAGTGCGGAACTGCGCGACGGTGGCCGGACTGTCCACGCCGAACGTGCGCGCGCTCATGGCTGTGAAGTCCGCGCCGAGGCTGGTCGCGAAGCGCCCGAAGGAAACACCGTTCGCGGACGCGCCGAACTTCGCGAACGCGCGGTAGCCCGTGGCCGTGCCGGGCGCGAGCGATTGCGAGAGATATACCTCGTCGCCTTTCGCGGAGCTGAACGAGAACGGCACCCCGGCCCCACCATTGAAATCCACTTCGTAGATGACCTTGTAGCCGCCCGCGCCGATCACGGTGTTCGACGGGATGCGATACTTGAACAGGTTGTCCTGCGAATCGCTGAGGTACCAGCCGCTGATGTCCACGGTGTCGCCCGTCGTGTTGTAAATCTCCACGGCGTCTTCAAGGGGCAGATCGGTGTGCGCGATCAACTCGTTGATCACCACGGTGGTGAGCGGCAGGAAGTTGCCGTTGCCCGGCGTGGGCGTGAGCGGGAAGTTCACAATGCCCGCCGCGCCGTCCGGCAGACGGCCTTGCGACACGCCGACGGCTTGCGGGCCAAAGCTGATGCTGTCAATGGCGGTGAGGTTCGAGTGCGTGAGTCCGAGCGCCTCGCCGCCCGCCGCGAGCGAGAAGTTCACATGGTCTGCGCCCACGAGCGGAGTGCTGGCCGCGTCGAATTTCTGATACGCGTCCTCGCCGATGCCCATGAAGGACAGCGCGGGCAACTGATGCTTGGTGCGCAGCGCGAGATTGTCCGTGAGGTAGAAGCGGCTGATGTCCACCGGCTGCGGGTTCGGGTTGAACACCTCGAAGTAATCCTGGCCCGAGGAAGGGTTCGCCATCCACTCGTTGAGCCGGAGCGCGAACGCATTTCCCAGCGACGCGGCGATGTTCGCGCTGCCGAGCGTGGGAATGTTCAGCACCCAGTTGGAACTGCCGTTCGGCACACGACCGATGGAGAAGTCCGACGCCTGCAAACCATACGCGACAGAACTCAGCACCGAGCCGCCGTCCGCGAGCCGGTTGAAGAGGAATACGCTGCCGCCGTTGGCCTTGAGCGCGAAGCCGGTGTTCGTCGTCGAGGACGGCAGGTCCGCGTTGAAACGGAATTTCAGATAAGCCTGCGCGGCCAAAATCGTCCCGCCCGGAATCACCCAGCGGCGCGGCACCGTGGTGTCGTCCGTGAGGCTCATGTCGCCAAGGTCCACGGCGTTGGTCGAGGGATTGTAGAGTTCGACCCAGTCCGGATTGCTGCCGTCCGGCTCGGAGTTCGAGAGATTGTTCGCGAGCACTTCGTTGATGAGGACGCCGGCGGCGGCGGGGCTGTTGGTGACAATCAGGCCGGTCAGTTCGACGCCCATCGCCACGTCGGAACTGTTGTTCCCGCCGCCCGTGAGGCTCTGATGCACGTCCACCGCAAATACGTTGTCGCCGGTGACGAGCATCGAAACGGGGATGGTGAACGGCCCCTGATACTGGCCGACGGAAATGGTCGAGCTGGCGGGGGTCACGCCGCTCACCGCACCGGCGGGCATGTTGAACCGGGCGCCCGCGATCTCCACGCCGTTCAGATAGAAGACCGCGCCGTCATCAATGATGTGGCGGAACTGGAGCGATGAGAAAGTGGTGCCCGGCGCGACGTTGAAGTGGGCGCGGAAGTAGAAATTCGTCTGCAAGACGTTCGTCTCGATGTGCGTGCGGAACGGCTCGGGCCACGTCTGGTTGCTGGCGAACGACTGGCGGCCCAGCAGCGCAAGGCCCGTGGGCCAAGACGCGTCGTTGTAGGTGTTCGTGGTCCAGTTGACCGCGTCGTAGTTCGTGCGCGGCTGGTAGCTCCACACGTTGCTGATCGTGAGCAGCGACACCGACACCGGCGCGGGCGGGACGACCGGGCAGGCGTTCGGAGCGCCGGGCGTCGGCACGGTCAGCGTGGCGTAGATGGTGCCGCTGTTCGGGCACTTGCCCTGCGACACGTCCGGTTGCTGCGGGCCGTAGGCCACAATGTCAATCGTCTGCAAGGTGGGGGAGAACAGGCCGATCAATCCCTGCTCGGACGGCAGTTGGAAATTCGCGTGCGTCGGCTGGCTGCCGTCGCCGTCCGCCGTGAACGCGAGATAACTGTTCGCGCCGAGGAAGCTCAGGTCGTCAATGCGGCTCAGGTTCGGCACGCCAATCGTCTCGTCCGAGAGATACAGTCCGCCGAGCGCCACCGGCAGGCCGTTCGGGTTGGACAGTTCCACGAAGTCGCTGACCGTCGTGCTCAAGGCCAGCCACTCGTTGATCCGCACATTGTTCTGGCTGCCCAGCGTCGCCGCCGAATTCGCCGCGCCAAAAGTCGGCGTGGTCAAAGCCCAGGTGCCGCCCGCGCCCACACGTCCGATGGAAAGGTCGGTGATCTGCGCGCCGAACTTCACGGAGTCGAGAATGACGTTGCCGTTCGTGGCGCGGTCGAAGAGATAAACCTGGTCGCCATCCGGATCGAGCGTGAAGCCGGTGTGGATGCCGCCCGTGCCGTCGTCGTTGTTCGCGAAGACGGTGAGATGCGCGCCCGCCGCGAGCACCGTGCTCGGGAACGTATATTTGCCCGGCACGTCCTTGTCGTCGGTGAGACGCAGGCCGCCGAGGTTCACTGACGCCGCGCCGTCGTTGAAAAGCTCGATGGCGTCCGGCGTGGTGGCGACATGGATGAGCGCGCCGCCGTTCGACGCGAGCACTTCGTTCAGGCGCACGGACGGCGTGTTCGTGTTCACGACCCACGTTTTGGAAATCGTCGGTGTGTTCGTGCTCTGGTAGATGCCGCCGCTGTTCTCGCCCACGACATAAACCGTGTTCGTGCCGCCCTGCGGCAGGTTCGACAACGTGATGGGCGTGCCGACCGGCGTGCTCGCGGTCCACGCGCCGCCGTTCAGGCTGTAGCTGTAGTTCACAATGGACGCGCCGCCGACGGTGAGCGTGGCGTTGCGTGACGGCGAGGGCGAACGCGGCTCGCCGCTGATCGTGGCCACGGGATTGTTCGTCGCGGGCGGCACGAATCCGGTGATTACGCCTTGCACGTAGCTGCGCCGCGCGTCCATCCACGCCTTCATGTTCGCGATGTTGCCCGCCGGGACGTAGCTGCCGAGCGTCTGGTCAATCAACGCGTCGAACTCAGTCTTCGCGAACGTGGTGTCGAGCAAATCCTGGAGCGTGCGATAATACTGCGCGCGCACTTCGGTCTGCGCGAGGAACCACGCCATCGTGCGCCAGAGGCCCTCGGTGTCGCCCGAGATCGGACCGTAGGTGGAGCGGAAAATGTCCTCGGTGGTGCCGAGTGAAGATTCTCCGAGAATGCTGTCGAGGTCGTGATAGAGGAGGATGAAACGCGGATCGGCCTCGCCACGATACATGAAGTAGTCGTCGTTGTTGCCCGTGTTCAGGCCGGACTCGCTGTTGCCATAAAGGTTCATCACCGCGATGTGCTTGAGCCATTGCTCGACGTTGATGACGCCCCGCGCGCGCTCCATCGTGTAGAGATTGGTCTGGTTCTCGCCCATCACTTCGAGCATCGCGATGAGATCGGTCCAGTCGTTCTCGCTGACGTTCGACTGCTTGAAATAAGTGTTCTGGTAGGGCGCGGGGGTGCCGCCGCGATAGTTGAAATTCGGCGGCTGCAAGTCGCGCACGACTTTGTACACGTTCCCGCCGCCGTCTTCGGGGAAGTGGTTGCTCGCCCAGTCGCTGCCGAGGTCTTCGTTGGCCGCGTAATGGTTGTAAGTCGGCACGCCGCCGAGACCGACGCCGCCGTTGATGCGCAACTGCACCGCGCGCGAGTTCGCGCCCGCCACGCCGGACTTCAGCGCAAGGGTGGAACCGAAGTGCTGCGCCCACGGCGTGCGGGCGTTGAGGTTGAGCGCGGCCAGATTTTTCCACGGCTCGTCCGAGCGGAAGCCCACGCGGTAATTGTGCGGATTGCCGATGCGGCTGCCGTGGCCGCGATTGCGCACGCTGCCCAGGTAGCGCACCTCGGTGCCCGAGCCGTCCACGCTGATGAACGTGATATTCATCGCCGCGTCGCTGCTGTTGAACGACGACGCGCTGGCGAGGAGCGTGCCGAGTTCCGTGTTCTCCGCCGCCGTCAGCACCATTTTGTAAAGCGGCGCGCTGCCGGAATAGACCTCGTTGTCCACTTGGTAGAGCGCGTTGGCCACCTGCCCTGTCGGCCCGCCCGCATCCACGGCGGCGACGACCGGCGCGGGCCAGGTGCGCTGGTTCGATTGAGCATCGGTGGCCTCGACGTAGAACTCGATGACCGCGCCGTTGGCCTGCGCGGCGATCTGCGCGCTGTAAAGCCCGTCGTTCGCCGAGGCGTCGCCGAGCAGTCCGTCATCGCGCATGGTCAAAGTGCTGAACGCGGGCGGCGAGGCAATGCTCACGCGCCAGCGCAGGTTCACCGTCAGGCCGCCCGCCGCCTCGTCCACGATGCGCGCGGTGATCAAGACCGGGTCCGTCGAGCGCGGCACCGCCGGGAAATGCGTCGTGCCGAGAATGAGCGGAGCAATGTTGTTGCCTGCGATGGAGTTTGGAGCGCCCGGCGTGCCCTGCAAGTTCGTGCTCGCGCCCCAGTTCTGGCCGCTGTTGTTCGAGAGATTCGGATTGATCAATTCGAGCGAACTGCCGCCGCCGTCGTGCGCCTTGAGCCACGTCCAGCCCCGGAAGCCCTGATCGTTGAAGCCGCGCTGGCGCACCGCCCAGTCGCCCTCGTCCGCGTAGGTCACGCTGTCCACGCGGCTGCCGCTCGCGTCGTCGAGATCAATGCTTTCGCTGTCGTTGTTCAACACGCCGGTCCAGTTGCCGACCACGTTCGTGACGCCAGGATATTTATTGGTGAAGGCGGCGAGGTTCGCGGCCACCACGAGATAGCCGTTGGCGGGAATGCTGGCGTTGGTGAAGGTGAAGCTGACGCCCTTGCTGAATTTCCAACCGTTCAGGCTCACCGCGCTCGCGCCCTGGTTGAACAGCTCGATGAATTCCTCCAGCACGTTTTCCGAGGACGGGTGATACATGATTTCTGACATGATCACGCCGGTGACGTTGGTATCGAGGAGGTAGCTCCACGGCGCGGGCGCGAAGGGATTCGCGCTGGTGTCCGCAATGCCGTGGCCGCCCGCCCACGCGATGTTCACCACGCCCTGCGGCGGCGGCGCGAAGGTGAACGTGTATGGTCCCGCGCCTGAGCCGCTCAGGCCGCTGGCCGGCGCGGCGTTGATCAACAAGTCGCTCGTGTTCACCCCGGTCACCGTTTCACTGAACGTGACGGCGATGGACGTGAGCGTCGCGACGGTCGAACCGGGCACGGGCGTGATGACGGTGATCGTGGGCGGCACCGCGTCGAGGAAGTTGTAGCTCCAGTTCGCGCCCGCGCTGTTCGTGTTGAACGCGGCGGGCGGCGTGAACAAGTCGCTGATGCCGTGTGCGCTGATCCACGTCACCGCCACCGCGCCGAACGCGGGCTGGGCGAACGTGAACGTGTAATTGCTGCCGCTGCCGCTGAGTCCGGTCGCCGACACTCCATTAATCAACAAGTCGCCCGCGCTCACGCCGGTCACGCTCTTGCTGAAGGTGACGGTGAGCGAAGTGAGATTGCTCACGCTGCCGGGCGCAGGCGTTTTCGCAAAGACCACGGGCGGCGCGGTGTTGGTGCTGACGGTGACGTTCACGACGGCGGAGGTTTGCGAAAGTCCGACGTTGTCCGTCGCCACGACGAGCAATGCGTAGGCTCCGGCGGGGACGTTGTTCGTGGTGAGCGTGTAAGGAATGGTCGCGTCATCGCCCAGCTTCACGCCGTTCACGAAGAAGGCCACGTTCGTGACGGTGCCGTCCACGTCGAGCGCGTCGGCGGTGATGGCGATGCTGGCGGGCGTGCCGAAGATCGTGCCGGCGGTGGGCGCGCTGACGGAGACGAACGGGCGGGTGTTCGTGTCGGCGGTGCGGATGCCGCTGAGGAACAGTTCAAAGCTGATGTCCGAGCTGGACTGGGTATTCTGGTGAATTTCCACGGCGAGCAGGTTGGTGCCTTCGCGCAGGCCGAGCGATCCGCCCGCGCCGCCGAAGCTCACCGTATCGGCCACCCCCTCCGTGGACGAGCTGGTGGCCAGCGTGTTGAAGAGGATGGCCGTGGGGAACGCCGGCAGATTTGCGGTGCGGAAAATTTCCAGGCCGTTCAAATAAACCACCGCCGCGTCATCGCGGATCAGGCGGAAGGCGAGGTTGGTGAAGGCCGCCGCGTTGGTCACGTTGAAGAATTTGCGGAAGTAGGTGGTGATGTATTTGTCCGTGGCCAAGGGGTTGAAGGGGCCGAGATCGGGATTGTCCTGCACTTGGGTGAACTCATCGCCGTCGCCGTAGCCGAGCTGCGCCTGGCCGTTGGTCCACGCGTTGTCGTTGAAGGTGTTGGTGCGCCAGGCCACGCCCTGGTCGGTGCCGTTGTCGAGATACTTCCAGACGTTGCTGTAGCCGATGAAGATGTTCGTCACCGCCGTGCTCGGCGCGGCCACAGTGACGTTCACCGGCGCGGAGGTGCCGAAGCGTCCCGTGTTGTCCGCCGCGATCACGGTGAGCGCGTAGCTGCCAATCGGCACCGAAGCCCAAGTGTAGTTGTACGGCCCGGCGTTGGTCTGCCAGAGCAAGGAACCGTTCTGGAAAAACGACACGTTCGTCACCGTGCCGTCCGCATCGGTGGCGGTGGCGGTGATGGGAATGGTCGCCGGCGGGCTGAAGCCCGCGCCATTCGCCGGGCTGGTGATAGTCGCGACAGGATTGAACGGCCCCGTGGGCGCACCGCCAACCTGTCCGACGAGTTGCAGATCAAAACTGATGTCGCTGCTCGACGGGAGTTGCTGGTGAATCTCCACGGCGAGGACGTTCGTGCCAGTGAGCAGCAGCGCGGGGGAGAAATTGACCACCGCCACCAGTTCCTCAACAGAGGAGGAGGCAAGTGTGAGGTAGTTAAATGCGCCGGTCGTGATGTTCGTGCGGAACAATTCCTGGCCGTTCAAATAGACGACCGCC
>JANNGC010000762.1:0-3397 GCA_031380445.1 Pedosphaera sp. | reverse complement strand
CGGAACCGCCAGGAGCGCAGGCCACGCCTCCCCGGCCCCGCGCAGGATGGAAAATTTGTCTTCTAGGTTCGCCACTTCGATCTTCAGCTCATTGCCCGCCTGCTGAATCGGCGCGACGAAGGTCAGGATGTTCGACGCCGCACTCTGGCGCTCGCTCATCGAGGCCACTTTCAAAAACGTCACCACGCTCACGGTGATCGCGACCACTCCGATCAGAGTGCCGAGAACGTGCTGTGCGCTGAACTTGTAAACGCCGGCGCGACTCGACCAGCGCCACACCGCGAGGCCAATCACCAGCAGAGCGAGCGCGACGAACAGCGGGAACAGCGCGTCCAAACTGCGAACGAGCCGGGACAGACCCACGAATCCCGAGTCGTCAGAAATACCCTCCGCCGGGGCAAGCGAACCTTCGCGATAGACAATGCGCTGGCCCGCGTCCGGCTGGACTTTCCATTCCGCGAGCAGCACCGGAGCGCCGACGGTGGGTGCGGACACGGTCACGCGCTCGGGCTTTTCTGAACGCGACGCGAGTTTGAGTTCGACGAGACTGATGGCGTTTGGATCCGCGCGGCCCGGCAGCGGAATCAAGTGCGCCGTGCCGTCGAGCGTCGGCACCGCTGTCACGCCATTTACCGTCGCGGCCCACAACTCAGTGCCGGGCGGAAGCGTGAGTTTGAAATTTGGCTGACCGCGATTCTTCACGAAGTACTTCGCGCTGGTCACGACCTGGCCCTGCTTCGAGATACGAGTTTCGAGCGCGGCACGATCCGCGACCTGGCTCAACGTGTCGCCTTGCTTGAGCGGGCTGAGCACGAGTTGCAGATTGAACGGGCGCGCATTGTAGCGATACGCCGCGAGAATCGGCGCGTCGAAGAACAGGCGGTATTCCGCCGGCACTTCCGCCGGTTCGAGCGCGAGCAATCCAGCGGAGACGTTCGTGGCCCGCACATTAAATTGATACGCACTGACCACGATGGTGTGGCCCTGCTCGCTCTGGGCATCCAGCGCGCGCGCGCCGGTGAACGCGAGAATGTCCCCCTGCCCTCGGAACGGACGCTCGTAAGTCGCGAGCAGCGTGTACGCGCCCGAGACTGGCGTGTGCAGATGAATCTCGAAGCCGCCGTTGGTCTTCACCCAGTCGCGCACGTCTTTGCCGAGGAACTCGATGTTGAAATACTCGTTCGTCAACTCGACGCGGAGCGCCGACACCGGCGCGCCGGAAATCTGGTAGTTGATCACGCTGCTGCCGTACGCGATGCGCTCGCCGATGGAGAACAGATGAAACGCATCGGCGGTGATGGATTGCGGCAAACGCTCGACGCGCATCGTCGCCTGCCACGCCGCTTCGCTCACGCGCAGCGCGGCTTGAATGCCGTTCACTTTGCGCGGGAAAAAAGCCGTGGCGATCTCCGTGAGTCCCTGCGTCGTCGCCGGCGTGATGCGAAAGCCCGCGTCCGCGGAAACGGCGACGTGTCCGCGCACCGACTTCGCTTGCGGCACATCAATGCGCGGCAACACCCACGTCAGTGCGCCGAGCGCCGTGTTGCGTTCGAGTCGCAGTTGCACGATCTGCCGTCCGCTGACGGGTTGGCCATAGACGAGGCGCAACTGCGCCTCGGCATCCTGATCTTTGAGGAAGTAGTCGCTCATGCCGGCGGCGGCGACACGCGCGAGCGCGTAGCCCTTTGGCACGTTGAGCAGGAGTTCACGCACGGGTGCTTCGCGGATGTCGAGTTCCAGCTCCGCATCAATGGCCGTCTCGGTTTCCGCGAGGTGATAGGCGAGGAGATATGAAACCGAAATTTCCGGCAACACGTTGTCGGCACTGATGCGCAGGGTGTGATTCGCGCCGGAGAAGCGATGCACGAAACGCTGCTTTGCGTCTGTGCGCAGCACCGCGCGCGTGACATCGCTCTCGGGAAATTGTTCGGGAGAAACTTGCGACAGACCCGTGGCATTCACGACTTCGAGACGCACCGCGCCGTCGTTGACCACGCGATAATAGCCGGCGAAGCGCGTCGCGCCTTCCGGCTCCAAACGCATCGCCTGGAACGCGGCGGGGAACGCGGCCAGCGGCGTCTGCATCTGGACCTGCAAGATGAAGGCGTCCTTCTGCGGCTGGTTGAACTGCACGACGAGGCGGCGGTCGCGCGAGTTCGGCACCGGCTCGAAATCCCATTTCAACACCTGCTCGCCCAGCACGCGCGTCACTTCGCCATCACCCGTCAGCAGCAGGACCAGGCGCGTGAGTTCGCCCTGCATCACGCGGCCTTCGATGATCGCGGACTGACGCATCAAGCCCGGCGCGACGGAAATCTGCGCGAGCATTTCCGCCGAGTAGAACAGCTTGCCCTCGCTCTCAGGGCGCGAAGTTTTCCAGGAGAGTTGCACCTTGCCGTCGGCGGGGAGAAACGTGACGAACTCCGATCCTTTGCGCTCGGGCTTTGCGCCGCCTGCGAAACGAAACTGTGTGTCCGCCGGCAGACCTTGCAGTGTGAGAGGCTGCAACGCGCTCGCCGCCACGCGCAAGTCGATGCTGTTCCATGTATCCGCGTGGCGCACCGTGGCGTTGAAACGCAAACGAATCGGATACTCACCCGCTTCATCGAACACGGCGATGAAGCGGCCTTCCTCGAACTTCATCCGCCACTTGGGATGCTTGTCAAAATCCGTCAGCGCCACGCCGCCCGAAAGCAGTTCCACCGAGCCGCCCTTTGGATTCTTCACGCGCGCCGTCGCCGTGAGCGTGAACGCCGCCGAGTCGTCGCCGATCTGTGTCGTGAGTTTGAAATTCACCAGCGTCACACGCCGCGCCTCGGGATCGCCGGTGGTGATGAGCAACGGCAAGGTGTAGCCCGCGCCCTGGAAACGAAACGCCAGCGGCTCATCGTCGCTCGCGTTGGCCGCCGCGCGCAACGTGTCCGGGAGATACTTCGCCTCCAGCGCGATGACTCCGGTGGGATTCATAGCCTTAACGCTCACGGCCGGATCGGAGTCGATGCGCACGTAGCCATGCGACAATGCGGCGGGCGCGGAACTCAGCGTGAGCGGCGTGAGGGATTTCGGCAGCGCGTCTAGTTCGGTCTCCGCCACAACCATCACGACGAGGTTCGTCTGCACGCGCTCGGCCTTCTTCGGACGCAACACCAGTGAACGGCTGCCGTCAGCCTGTCGGCGCACGCTCCAGTCGAGCAAGCCTTCGCCCGTGACCTGCTTCACTTCGCCCTCGCCCGAAAGCACCAGCGGAATTTCCTTCGGCTCGCCTTGAATGACTTCGATTTGCACGCGCGCCACATGAGAAATCTTGTCCAACTCCACCCGCATCGAATGCTGAATCGCGCTCGCGAAGATGACTTTCGCCGGATCATCCGTCGTTCCCTTCAGCGTCGCCTCGATG
>JANNGC010000735.1:0-4307 GCA_031380445.1 Pedosphaera sp. | reverse complement strand
GCAGTATTGAGCCGCCTGCAAACGTCACGCCGGCTTTCCAGCCGGCAGGTTGGGAGGTTTTCCAACCTCCCGTTCCAAGGGTGGCTTTGTTCATTCCAAACACGCCCGGCGGGGAACCGGAACACGAGACTCGAAAGTCCCTGAACCTGCCGGCTGGAAAGCCGGCGTTACGCCGGGGCGCCGTCTCTCATCTTTTGCGTCACGCTCGCCGTCCGGGAAACGTCTGAATGCGCGTCACTCAGGCGCGTCTGAGTTGCCACTGAAGAAAATGATTTTAGGCGAACAATCGAAGAGAAGTTTTGCGCTGGCCGCGCTGCTCATCAGCACGACGGCGGCATTCGGCGCGGCGGAGCAAAGCTACAAGGCCAAGGTCTTGCCGTTGTTGAAGACGTATTGCTACGACTGCCACGGCGACGGCGCGGACAAGGGCGGCGTGTCTTTGGACGGCTTCACGAATTTCACCGCGCAACTCGCCGACCGGAAAATGTGGCTCGGCGTGTGGCAGAACATGGAGACGCAGATGATGCCTCCGGCGAAGAAACCGCAGCCCACCGAAGCGGAGCGGAAAATCATCGCCAAGTGGATCGAAGCGGAAGTCTTCAAACTCGACCCGGCGAATCCTGATCCAGGCCGCGTGACCATTCGCCGCCTGAACCGCGAGGAATACAAGAACACCATCCTGGATTTGTTTGGCGTGGACTTCGATGTGACCGAGGCATTTCCCACCGACGACAGCGGCTATGGCTTCGACAACATCGGCGATGTGCTGACCATTTCACCCATCCTGCTGGAGAAGTATCTGGATGCGGCGCGCGACATCTCGGACAAGGTCGTGAACAGCGGCGAGGGACGCATCCCGACGATTTTCGTGGCGGGTGATGACTTCAAGGACAAGGCCAACCCCAAGGTCTCGCCGAACAACTTGCCGTTCAGCGAAGCGAACACCGTGGCGGTGACGCACGACATCAAGTATCCGGGGCCGTACAAAGTGACGCTCGACCTCGCGGTGGCCGGCTCGAAGGACGCCACGGTTCACGCCGCCACGGCGGTGTTGAAAGTGGACGGCAAGGAAATCGAGCGGCGCGATCTGGGCTGGGACGCGGCGAAGACGGTTTCCATTTCCGATCAGGTGGTGCTGACGAAGGGGACTCACACCATCGCCATCGAATTGATTCCCAAGCGCGAGCCGGCGGAGGGTGAGAACAAGCTGCACGCGAATCTCGACACGTTGAAACTGAACGGCCCGCTGGATCGCAGCTTCCTCGAACGGCCCAAGGAGTATTTCAAAGTCTTCATGGACGGACCGCCGCCCGGTGCGGCGGCGGCGCGCACGGAGTATCGGAAGAAGATTTTGCGCTACTTCACGATGCGCGCCTATCGCCGTCCGGTGGATGAGGAGACGTTGACGAAACTGGTCAGCATCGCGGCGGGCGTGGAGAAAGCGCCGGGCGGCAGCTTCGAGTCGGGCATTGGTCAGGCACTCACGGCCATGCTGGCCTCGCCGCGTTTTCTGTTCCGCGCGGAGATTCAGCCGGAGCCGAACAATCCCGCGCAGGTCGTGCGCGTGGATGAGTACGCGCTGGCCTCGCGTCTGTCGTATTTCCTGTGGAGTTCGCTGCCGGATGACGAGCTGCTGACGCTGGCGCGCGATGGCAAGCTGCGCGCGAACTTGCGCCCGCAAGTGGACCGCCTGTTGAAGGATGAGAAAGGGAAGCGCTTCGTGCGGAATTTCGCCGGCCAGTGGCTGCAAACCCGCGATGTGGAAACGGTGAGCATTGACGCGCAGCGCATTCTCCGCATCCGCCGCAACGAGGACGCGGACAAAGTTTTCAACGGCGGCATCCGGCGCGCGATGCGGCAGGAGACGGAGATGCTCTTCGGCCATCTCGTGCGCGAGAACCGTCCGCTCACGGAACTGCTGTCCTCGGACTACACCTTTCTCAACGAGGCACTGGCGAACTTCTACGACATCCCCGGCGTGAAAGGGCGGGAGATGCGCAAGGTGACTTTGCCGAAGGACTCGCATCGCGGCAGCGTGCTCACGCACGGGAGCCTGCTGCTGGTCACGTCGAACCCCACGCGCACTTCGCCGGTGAAGCGCGGGCTTTTCGTTCTGGAGAATCTGCTCGGCTCGCCCGCGCCGCCCGCGCCGCCGAACGTCCCGACGCTGGAGAGCACGAAGCAGAATTCCGCCGACTTCCTGACCATGCGGCAGGCGATGGAGATTCATCGCGAGAAGCCGATTTGCGCGTCGTGCCACGCGCGCATGGATCCGATCGGGCTGGCGCTGGAGAATTTCAATGCGCTCGGGAAGTTCCGCAGTCAGGAGGGGAACAAGCCCATCGACACGGCGGGCCAGTTGATCACCGGCGAGAAGTTCACCAACACCGTGGAGTTGGCGAAAATTCTCGTGACCTCGCGCCGCAAGGATTTCTTCCGCTGCGCCACGGAGAAATTGCTGACCTACGCGACCGGACGCGGCGTGGAATACTACGACGCGCCGACCATCGAGAAGATCGTCGAGCATCTGGAACGCGACGGTGCCAAGACGCGCAGCCTGATTTACGGTGTGGTGGAAAGCGCGCCCTTCCAGATGCGTCGCGGCGATGGTGACCGGCTGATGACGGATGCGAAGCCCTGATGAGGGCAGCTTGGTGGAACTTCTCGCGCTGGGAGAAGTCGCGCCGCGCAGAGCGGTGCGGTGAATTGATGTGGAGCGTGCCGGGTGACTTTCGTGCCGCCCGCTCTGCGCGGGCTTGCATGGTCGCAGCGCGACCAAGCCCACCATGCTGAACGTAAATTAAATTTGTCAGTGTCCTGTGCCGTCAGACCGTGAGCCGAAAGAATTTTATGAACAAACAGGCCATGTCAGTGAACCGGAGAAACTTCCTGCGCGGACTCGGCGTCTGCGTCGCGCTGCCGGCGTTTGAATCCATCCTGCCCATGCGCGCGCTCGCTGCCGCCACTGCCGTGCCGCTTGCTACCACGGCCTCGGGCGCTCCGCTCCGCATGGCGTTTCTCTACGTGCCAAACGGCGTGAACCTCAAGAAGTGGCGGCCCACCGGCACCGGCGCGGATTACCAACTTAACTCTTCGCTCGAACCGCTCGCCGCGCATCGCAGCGAATTCCAGGTCATCAGCAAACTCGACCAGAAGAACGGCACCGCTGGCGCGGACGGCGCGGGCGACCACGCGCGGGCCAACGCTTCCATCCTCACCGGCGCGCGTCCGAAGAAGACGGCGGGCGCGGACATCCGTGTGGGCGTCTCCGTGGATCAAGTTGCGGCCAAAGCTCTCGCCGACACCACGCGCTTCGCCTCGCTGGAACTTTCCTGCGACGGCGTCCGCAAGTCCGGTTCGTGCGACTCCGGCTACTCTTGCGCGTATCAGTTCAATCTCTCGTGGCGCTCGGAGAACACGCCGGTCGCGCCGGAGTCCAATCCGCGCCTCGTCTTCGAGCGACTCTTCGGCACCGGCAAGTCCGGCGAGCGCCAGCGGAATTTTGATCAGCGCATGACGCAGCAGCGTTCCATCCTCGACTTCGTGATGGACGACGCGAAGTCCATGCAGCGCCAGTTGGGCCGCAACGATCAGCTGAAGCTCGACGAGTATCTGACCGGCGTGCGCGAGATTGAGACGCGCATCCAGAGGGCCGAACGGTTTCGCAGTTTGCCCGATCCGAAAGCCGAGACGCCCTCCGGCATCCCGACGAATTATCAGGATCACATCCGCCTGATGGGCGACATGCTGGTGCTCGCTTTCCAGACCGACTCGACGCGCGTCGGCACCTTCCTGCTCGCGCACGACGGCAGCAACCGCAGCTTCAAGGACGTGGGCGTCTCCGACGGACATCACAACCTCTCGCATCACCAGAACAACGACGAGACGCTGGCGAAGATTGCGAAGATCGACACGTTCTACACCACGCAGCTCGCCTACTTCCTCCAGCGGATGCGCGAGACGAAGGACCGCGACGGCAAGTCGCTGCTCGACAACTCGATGGTCGTGTATTGCAGCGGACTCGGCGACGGCAACGCGCACAGCCACACGAATCTGCCGGTGATTCTCGCCGGTCGCGGCGGCGGCGCGTTCCATCCCGGACGCCACTTCGACCCCGGCTCCAGCACGCCCATGAACAATCTCTACGTGTCCATGCTACAAAACATGGGGATGAAAGTGGATTCGTTTGGTGACTCCACGGGCGTGCTGCAAGGGGTGTAAGACGGGCTTCCAGCCGGTCCAACTTTGAAGCTCATGTAACGCGAGAGTTGTTGCCCGGCACCGGAACCATTCCCAATCCTGAAAGG
>JANNGC010000719.1:0-2726 GCA_031380445.1 Pedosphaera sp. | reverse complement strand
ACGGCCAACGGTTCCTTCCTTCCGGCGCGCGAGCCGCGTCCCGTTCATCTGCTCAAGCGTGGTGATGTGAAGAAGCCCGGTGAGGAAATGAAGCCGGCGGGCGTGGCGTCCGTGCCGGGCGTGGCCCCGGAATTTCAAATTTTGGATTTGAAATCCGAGAGCGCCCGCCGCGCCGCGATCGCAAAATGGATCACCGACCCGAACAACCTGCTCACGCGCCGCTCCATCGTGAATCGCGTGTGGCACTACCATTTCGGTCGCGGCCTCGTGGAGACGCCGAACGATTTCGGCCACATGGGCGCGCGGCCGAGTCATCCCGAGTTGCTGGACTGGCTGGCGTTTTGGTTTCTGGAGAACGGCGAGTCGTTGAAGAAACTGCATCGCCTCATCGTGACCAGCGCGGTGTATCGGCAGAGTTCAGTGAACAGTAATCAGTATTCAGTAATCAGTGAGCGTGCGAAGCCGTCGGGACTGATTACTGACTCACTGATGACTGATTACTCAAATTCCGATTCAGCCAATCGCTTCCTCGGGCGCATGAATCGCGCGCGGCTCGACGCAGAGCAATTCCGTGATGCCGTGCTCGCCATCAGCGGCCAGCTTGATTTGAAAATGGGCGGCCCGTCCGTGCAGCAGTTCGCGTTCAAGGATGATCACTCGCCGGTGTACGATTACGCGCGCTACGAACTCAACAGTCCCGGCGCGAACCGGCGCGGCATTTATCGCTTCATTGTGCGCAGCGTGCCGGATCCGTTTCTGGACGCGCTCGATTGCCCCGACGCCAGCATCCTCACGCCCGTCCGCAACACCACCATGACCGCGCTTCAGGCGCTCGCGACGCTGAACGACGCTTTCGTGCTACGGCAGTGCGAACACTTCGCGGCACGCCTGCAGCGCGAGCGCAAGGCTGTTTCCGATCAAATCATCCGTGCCTACGAACTCGCGTTGAACCGTGCGCCGAGTGAAGCCGAGCGGGCCAGACTCGTCGCGCACGCGGAGAAGCACGGTCTGGCCAGCGCGTGCCGGGTGATCTTCAACAGCAACGAATTCATGTTCCTCGATTGATGAAAACCGCGCGCCATGTTTGTTCGTCGCAGGAGGCCGTGCTGGGTCTCGGGTCGGCGGCGTTCGACCGTCGCGAGTTCCTGTGGTGCTTTGGTGGCGGGCTGGGCGGCATTGCGATGGCCCACTTGCTCGGCGCGAATGAGTTGCTGGCGGACACGTTCAAACCGAAGCCGGAGTTCAACGGCGGACTGCATCATCGCGCGAAGGCGAAGCGCGTGGTGCAACTCTTCATGTCCGGCGCGGCCAGCCAGTGCGACACCTTTGATTACAAGCCGCAGTTGCTCGCGCGCCATGGGCAGAAGTTTGATCCCGGCGGCAAGGTGGAATTGTTCCAGAGCGATCCCGGCGCGGTCATGCGCAGCCCGTGGGACTGGAAGCAGCGCGGTCAGTGCGGCAAGTGGGTGAGCAAACTGGTGCCGCACCTCGGCGCGTGCGCGGATGACATCGCGTTTCTGCACGCCATGACCTCGAAGTCGAACGTCCACGGCCCGGCGACGTTCATGCAGAACAGCGGCTTCGTGCTGCCCGGTTTTCCGAGCATGGGTGCATGGGTGTCGTATGGATTGGGTTCGCTCACGGACAACTTGCCGACCTTCGTGGTGCTGCCGGACGCGCGTGGTTTTGCGCCGAATGGCCCGGGCAACTGGACGGCAGGATTTCTTCCGGCGACGCATCAGGGCACGATGATTCGCGCGGGCAGCCGCAATCCCATTCACGATTTGTTCGCGCCCGAGTCGGCGAAATTCATCACGAAGGAAAACGAGCGCGACACGCTGGCGTTGTTGAAGGAGTTGAACACCGCGCATCGCACGGACAGGGCAGTGGACTCGCGGCTCGACGCGCGGATCGCCAGCTACGAATTGGCGGCGAAGCTGCAACTCAGCGCGCCGGAAGTCATGGACCTCTCCGGTGAGACCGACGCCACGAAAAAACTCTACGGACTCGACGCCGAACACACACGCGACATGGGCACGCGCTGCCTGATCGCGCGCCGGATGCTGGAGCGCGGCGTGCGCTTCGTGCAGGTCTGGAGCGGCGCGGACAATGGCTTCCCGCGCCGCAATTGGGACAGCCACGAAAATCTGGAGAAGGATCACCTCGATATGGCGCGCGGCATGGATCAGCCCGCCGCCGCGTTGCTGAAAGATTTGAAAGCGCGCGGTCTGCTCGACGACACCATCGTCATCTGGACCACGGAGTTTGGACGGATGCCGTGCAGCCAAGGCGGCAAGGGGCGCGATCACAATCCGTTCACCTTCACGAGCTGGGTCGCGGGCGGCGGCTTCAAAGGCGGCGTGAGTTACGGCGAGAGCGATGAGTGGTCATACAAAGCGGAGAAGGACGTGACCACTTGCTACGACTTGCACGCCACCGTGCTGCACCAGCTCGGCATCAATCACGAGAAACTCACCTTCCGTCACAACGGCGTTGATCGTCGCCTGACCGATGTGCATGGCGAGGTGATTAAAGAAATTCTCGCGTGAGGTGGAATGTCTCGCGCTGCGAGGCGATGAGCCGTCGGTGGGGCGAGACTCGGCACGGACTCACACCTTGGGTGACACTTTAGACTCACACCTCTGGTTACACTTTGGCGCGGGCGCGTTTGGCTCGATAGACGACGGGCCGCATTCCGCCTCGTTCGTGCGCGCGCAGTTCGCCCA
>JANNGC010000376.1:0-6155 GCA_031380445.1 Pedosphaera sp. | reverse complement strand
CCAAACGCTGGCGCGCAGCACCAGACGCCTCTTCATGCGCGGAGCATTTGGAGTGCGGTCGCTTCCGCGCCGCGTTCGAGATGGCCGCCCGCGCCGGCAGAGCAGGGGACTTCAGCCGGTCACTTTCCTAGGCCCAGATTCTTCACCACCGCCGTCGTCGAGTGCGGCTTGTTCAGCGTGTAGAAGTGCAGACCCTCGACGCCTTCGCGCAGGAGTTCCTGGCATTGCTGCGTGGCGTAATCAATGCCGTAGGCGGTAGCCGCCGCGTCGTCGCTTTCGAGCGACTCCAGTTTCGCCAGCATGGGTGCGGGAATTTTCGCGCCGCAGAGCGTGGTGAACTTTTTGATCTGCGAGGCCGACAGCACGGGCAACATGCCGGGTACGAGCGGCACGTTCACGCCCTGCTTGGTGAGATAGTCGCGGAACTCGAAGAAGTCGCGGTTGTCGAAGAAGAGTTGCGTGATGACGAAGTCTGCGCCCTCTTTCACCTTCTCCGCGAGCCGCTGCCAGTCCACTTGTTTGCCTTCTTTGCACGCGATGTGGCCTTCGGGAAATCCGGCGGTGCCGATGCCGAAGCCGCCGAGTTCCTTGATGAACTTCACCAGCTCGTGCGAGAACTCAAAACCGCCCGGTGTCTTCTGAAATTCACTCAGGCCGTTCGGCGGGTCGCCGCGCAGCGCGAGAATGTTTTTGATCCCGCGCTGCTTCGCGTCGGCCAGCACTTCGCCGAGCTGTTCCTTGGTCGAGTTCACGCAGGTCAGGTGCGACATCGCCGTCAGGCCGTGCTCGTTCTGGATGCGCTCGACGATGGTGAGCGTCTTGTCGCGCGTGCTGCCGCCCGCGCCGTAGGTCACGGAGCAGAAGTCCGGCTTCAAGGTCATCAGCGCCGGGATGGTTTTCTCCAGCAAGTTGCGGTCGCCCTCGTCGGTCTTCGGAGGAAAGAACTCGAAAGAAATGACCGGCGCTTTGCCGCGCTTGGCGTTGTGAATGTCGCGAATGAACTGCATGTGCGGCGGGAGTGTGTGGGCTGAAAACCGTGAGTGCAAGTCCGCGCCCGAACCGGAGCGTAACGCCGGCTTTCCAGCCGGCAGGTTGGGAGGTTTTCCAACCTCCCGTTCCAATCCGAACGGCCGGGCCGATTCAAACACGCCGGACCAGCCGGGCGAATCTGGAACATGAGACCGGAAAGTCTCGCCACCGGCCGGCTCGAAAGACGGCGTTACGCCCTTTCACAGCACTGGTCTGTCGAACGTTACTTCCGTGGCCGCGAGCTTGGTGCGATCCACGCGCGTGAACAGGCCGCGCCAGAAACCGACGCCGTAGAAAACGTGCGTGGCAAACAGCATGGAAAACGCCGCCAGACTCCGCGCCCAACCAAAGCGCGGCATGGACCACACGGTCTGCACCGCCAGCGCGATCCAGTAGAACAACATCGGAACCAGACCAAGCATCAGCCAGTCGGAAAAAGGCCGCAGCAAAATGGCGAGATGAATCGCCGCGCAATACGCCACGAACAGCGGCGGGACAAAATTCATCGCCGAGCCGGGCGTCGGGTGCAGGCGGAACTGCTCCGCGCGCCCGCGCCCGTAGTTCATCAGCATTTTGCAGAAGGCGTGCAGCGTGCCGCGCGGACGCCGCTCGGCCACCACTTCGGGATCGTAGAGCAAAATGCCGCCGCGCTTCTGCACCTCGTCCATGAGCGCGTTTTCCTCGTTCGGGTAGAGCGCCTCGTCGAAGCCGCCGACTTCCAGCATCGTCGCCCGCCGCGCCAGCAGATTGCAGAGGATCAATTCCTTCTCCCCGCTCGGACGCGCCTGGCCCACGCGGTCGTAGCGCGCACTGCTGGGGCCGAAGGCGATCCAACTCGCGAGCACCACGGCGAAGACTTGTTCGAGGAACGGCGCGTCCTTTGGACACAGGTTTGGTCCGCCGACCATCTGCACTTTCGGATCGTTTTGAAAATGCTGCACCGCGCGCCGCAACGCGGACGGCGCAGGCCGTGCGTCATCATCGAGGAAGTAAATGATTTCGCCCGTGGCTTCGCGCAGCGCGCGGTTGCGCTGGATGGCGGGCTGTTTGCCGCGCGCGACGATCACGTCCATCAGTTCGCGCGGGTAATCCAGCGCGCGCGCCGCCTCCACAGAGGGAATCTCGGCCTGACCGGGTTTGGTCGGGACGATGATCGTGACGCGGGGCCATTCATGTTCCACGGGCGCGAGGCTAAACGAGCGGAGCGCAGCGGGTGAAGCGCGAAGGTGATGGGAGCGCGGACCGCCGAGTCCGCGAGTTCATGACCGCTGGCAAGAATCCGATCCTCGGCTGGACAGGATCGCGCGGACTCGGCGGTCCACGCTCCGGGGATTACGGAATCACCACGCGGAAGAACTGCTGCGTGGTGCTGATCGAGACACCCTTTGCAGCCAGCGCCGCCGTCGCCGTGACATCGCCTGGCACATTGCTCCACGCGGCGTTCGTGAGCGCGGACTTGGACTGCACGCGGTAGGTGAGGCCGGAAACGGAATGCCACGTCAGCACGCACGAGCCGCCGGCGCATTGCACGCCCTTGAACACGGGCTGCGAGGTGACGACCGGGCCGAGCGTGACCCAGTCGCTGCGGAATTTCTTGTGCTGCGGAATGGGCAGAAACTTCGCCTCCACGCCGTCGCCGTAATAAATCGCGATGCCGTTGTCGCTGATGAGCTGCACGGAGGAATTGCTCGTCCACGGCGCGGGCGGCAGCTCGACGATGGCCTCGGGCAAAAGATTCGTGAGCGCAGCCGCGCGTTCCTGCGGCACGCCGTTGCTCTGGCCGTTCCAGGTGAAGAGGCGGAAGTCGCTGGGCGGGATTCCGCTCGCGAGTCCAGGCGGCCCGGCCACGATCAGGAAATTCGTTCCGCTGCCTTCGAGGCTGCGGAGTCCGCGTCCGCCGAGATTGAGTTCGATGGGCGCTCCGAAGCGCGCCACGCCGGCCACGGGCGAGTTGCAGACGGCGAGCGTGGTGAAATTCGTGACGGGAATGATCAGCGCGTGGACGCGGCTGTTCGGCGGCACGAGCGGCGCGCGGAAGGCGAGGTAGGCGATGTTCGTGCTGCCGGGCGCCATCGTGAGTCCCTCGAAGTTGAAGCCCGAGCCGTCGAGCGATTTCGGATCGATGCCGGGGGCGGAACTGTCCGTCAGCCCGTAATAGTTCGCGCCCTTGCCGTGGCCGTTGGTCGCGTCCCAGTTCAGCAGATCAATTTTCAAGTAATCGTAGCGCCCCGCAAAATTCACCGTGCTGTTCGTACCGGCGAAGGTCACGTCCGTGCCGAAGACGCGCGCGCGGTTCGTGACCGGCTCGGCGTCGCGCGAATGCGAGTGTGAGCCGAGCCAGAAGACGCGGTTGCCCACGCGCGTCGAGCCTTCGAGGTCCACTTCGCGCGGCGTGCCGTCGTCATAAAAATCGCGGAGATCAAGGAAGGGAGTGAGGTTGAACTCGACGAGGGCCGCGCCGGAGTTGCTGCGGCTGAACAGGCGCAGCACCTGGTTCTCGTCATCGCCCACGAGCAGGTAGTTCGCGTCGAGGGGCTGGGCCGTGGAGGCGTCGCTCGCGCCGGTGTGGAACCGTCCGCCGCCGCGCCGGTCAAAGGACGCGGCATAGAGCAACGACGCCGAGCCGGTGAGAAAATTTCCCGCCACGGTGATGGTGATGGTGGCGTAGCCGTTGTTCGTGGGCAGCAGCGTGAGCGTGCGCGCGGCTCCGGTGCCGGACAAAATCAAGTTCGCATTCGGCACGACCGTTTGATTGTCGGAGGCGGCGGTCACGACGAGCTGATTCACCGGCGTGTCGGGATCGGACACGGTGAAGCTGACCGTGGGCGCAGTTGGATCGCCGATGACGCTGGAGAACGGCGCGAGCGCGCTGAGGAGCGGCGCGAGCTTGTTGATCGCGCCCGGCGTGAGCCGCGTGCCGTAGGGAAAATTCGTGCTGCCGCCCAAGTCTTCGTAGGCCAGCGTGTCTGGCGACGGCCCGAGCAAATCGTTGTTGAACCAGGCGGACGCGGCGTTGGCGTTCGTGTTTCCCGGCCAGCGCGTGGCGGCGTCAGGCGTGCCGTTGGTTTGCGTCAAGGCGGCGGGTGTGTAGAGCGCATCGTTGTTGCCGCCATCGAGCCAGCCGAGGGAATCCAGCACGGTCGTGCCGGCGGGCAGTCCTTCGGCCATGCCGTTGTCGCCCGCGTCGAGATCCGCGCCTTCGACGAGCGGCCCCGGGCTGCTCACGAGGAGAAAGCTCACGCTGCCGTTGCCGAGCGCGCCGCCGGGCTGGCTCAACTGTGGCGCGAGCACCACGCGCGTGCCGCCGGGCAGGCCGTAGGGATGGCCGTCGCCGAGCACCGTCAGCATTCCGCCGGAGCCGAGCTGCGTGCCGGTGAGATCGATCACCGCGCGGGCCACGCCGGGATCGCTCTCGGAGTTGCCTTCGAGGACGACGAGAAAAATGTTCGAGAGATAAAAATTGGGCGGGCCGAGCAGTTCCACGAATTCATACGGCGCGTCCTCCGCGCCCGGCGGATTGACCTTCAGCTCGTTGAGCAGCAGCAGATCATTTTCCAGCACGTTCAGCTTCACCGGCGGCACCAGCGCGCTGACGGGATAATTCGCGTCCGCGCTGGCGGTGATGGCGTTCGATACGGCGAGGGCGCGCGCCCAACTCCCGATGACATTATCATTGAGCGCGCGCACGGTGATGGTGCGCGGCGCGGTGCTGTTGAGGACGAGCGCGTGGCCGCTGGCGTAGGTCGAGCCGCCGTTGGTGCTGACCTGTGCGGAGGCGGGCGCGGTCACTTGCACGGTCACGTTGCCGGAAGGCACCGTGTTGAGCGACATGGTGAACGAGTCGGTGCCGGAACCTTCGATCAGATCGGTGCGCCCGCCGGATTCGATCACGACCACGCCGGGAAGGTTGGCCGCGCCAAAGTTGGGCAGCCCGATGTGGTTCAAGGGCTGTCCGCCGAAGCCGACCGGCTCGGTGCTGGAATTGTGCAGCGCCCAGTTCGGCGCGCTGCCGGCCAGCGTGTCGCCCGCGATCCAGGAGGCTGCCGCCCAGTTGGTGCTGTTGCTGGCGCGCGCGACGTATTGCGCCGTGAAACCCACCGGCACAATGGTGCCCGTGAGCACCGTCGCGCCGCTGCCTGGCGGGAGGTCGCGGCGGAAATTGATTTTCCCATAGCCGATGTCGCCCGCGCCGTCCGCATCCAGCACCGCCACGGCATCGAGGACATTCCATCCGGCGTAAAGCGCGCCGTCCGGCACGCCGTCGTCGTTGCTGTCCATGTCCGCGCCGAGGGACGGACTGTTCGTGGACTGGATGAGCAGGAACGTGACCGACGCGCCCTCGAGATCGGTCTGGCCGTTCTTGCCGCGGTGATGGACGGAACTGCCGGAGGCGGTGCCGAAGCCGACGCCGTTCGTGTTGCTCAACACCGTGGCGTTCAGGCTCGCGGAGTACGTGTTCGAGTTCGGCAGCAGCACGAGGAAACCGTTGCCGCCCACGCGCCGCCCGGAGAGTTCGATGACGTTCTGAACGGTGCCGGGATCGTTGTTGGTGTCGCCGTTCACTGCGACGAAATAAGTGCCGGCGGGCAGGAGGAGGTTCGGCGTGCCGCGCAGCTCGACGTATTCGTTCGGCGCGTCGTTGCCGGGGGGGTTGAACAGGATTTCGTTGATCCAGAGCTGCGCGTGGGCCGCACCGCCAAGCGTGAGGAAGGCCGTGAGCAGCCACAGCCTGAGAGGTCGCAAGGGGTGCGTGCAGTGATTCACAAACGAACTCCTGGCGGTGCTCCGCCGGATGAGTGTGGTCATTTCGTACTTCACAAACCGGGCGAAGTCAAAGCACGGGAAGGGCAGGGGAATGAAACAGGCTCATTTCGACACCGTTGATGATAAACCAACGGCGCGGGGCGCGGCGTTTACGCCGCTTCACCGTCCACGAGGCCACAGGTCAATCGAATATCCACGTCCGCCTGGACACTGAAGCGGCCTGAAGAGCCTGTGTGAAAAACAAAACGCCCTTTGATCGGATGGGTGGGTGAGCGCGTCAGAGTTGGCGCATGAACTTTCGCACCGGCTGGGATCGAGAGCAGACGCACCTTTTGCCCGAGCGCCTCGAAGATTACATCGGC